>JAGGZG010000168.1 GCA_021162125.1 Anaerolineae bacterium | reverse complement strand
GTCCCGTCCACGTCCAGGGCCACGAGTCGAATCACGTTCTTTCTCCTTGACGAACTTGACCATCGGATGTACAATCAATACGGATTGCCCTACAACATTTGCGTCGCCCGCGAGAATCTTTCGGACGTAGATTCACGCAGATTGTCGCGGATCAAACAAAAATCAGCGTGAATCCGCGTTCATCTGCGTCCTGGTAACAATCGACAATCGTCGTCAGTGGGGATAATGTGCTTGATTATGATGGTATCCTTCTCCACGACGATGTGATCAATTAACAACCGAATAACTTCCTGTTTCACTTCGGGCGTCGGGTCAGCGAGCGATGCTTCAATCTTTTGGCAGAACGCTGCAAAGTCATCCAGCATTTGCACCTTAGCTTGGTGGCGACGATCCTGACGACGTAACTGATCCAGCCGCTGTACCAACGTCTCTCGCTCCGTGTCCAAACGTGTTTTGCGGCGAGCCAACTCGCCTTTTTCGATCAATTCGTCTTGGAAGGCGTCGAGGAGGCGAATATGCTGCCGCTCCAAGACACGCAGACGTTTCTGAAGCCGGTCAGCTTCGTCGGGGTCGGCATCGTCAGGTTCGCATTGCGTCTGCCAGGCGTCGGCCAGCAAGACGGGATTGCGTAGCAGCTTGCAGACAGCCTCCCAGACTAGGGGCTCGACGATACGGCCTGCAATAGAGCAGGCGTGTGGTGGTACATCGGGGGCGCGGTTCTTGCCCCGGTTGGTGCAGTAGTAATAAACACAGCCACCACTGGTGCGTCCGGCCAAAGTGCGCCCACAGACACTGCAGACCAACAGGCTACGCAGCAGGTAGAAGTGACGTTTGTTGTTACGAGGAGCAAACTTCTTGTTCATCTCCAGACGCTCCTGAGCGCGTTGCCAAACGTCTTCTGGCATCAGAGGAGGGACATCAATCTCGATCCACTCCTCGCGTGGCCGGGGCTCGTGGCTAGGCCGACGTAGAAAGCCACGCCCGTACTTCTTGGGCCGCCCGACCGCTTCGTGACAAGTGCGCGTGCGGCTGTAGTAGGCGTGACCGGTGTAGGCAGGCTGCTTGAGGATCGTTTGCACGGTGCTGTAACGCCAACGTTTGCCCCTGGGCAGCATTTGGTCTCCGGCGGCCCGCAGTCGATCCACGACCTGCGAGATGGTCAGATCGTCCTCAGTATACCACCGATAGACGGAGCGGACAATTTCGGCCTCGGCTGGGTTCACCACCCAGCGCCCACCGTCGGGCTCACTCACCGGAATGTATCGGTAGCCATAAGGCGGATTGGGGCTGACCAGTTGTCCTCGACGCATTCGGTAGAGCTTGCCTCGCCGCAATCGTTCGGTGATCGAGGCACGCTCATACTCGGCGAAGAGGCCCTGGATACCGAGGAACAATTGGCCTTGCGGTCCTTCGGGCGCTGCTGGCTGGTTGACAAAGATCACTTCGACACCTACGCGCCGTAGTTCGTCCAAGAGCACCCACTGGTGGGCATAGTGGCGGGCCAGACGGTCGGGGCTATAGCACAGCACCGCGTCGAACAGCCTTTCCGCTGCCAGGTCACGTAGACGATTGAGTGCCGGCCGATCTAGTTGGGCACCGCTGACGGCCTGATCCAGAAAGTACAGGTCAGGGTCTAGCTGGTAGCCTTCTTGGTGGGCAAAGGTCTCCAGCGCGGCGATTTGACTCTCGATAGTGGCTTCTTTCTCCTGGTGGGGCGTGGAAACACGTGCGTATAGTGCTGCTTGTCGGGTCATTTTCGCACCTCCTGAGCGAAACGGGTGAGCTCTTCAGTCTTTTCGTTGGATTCGGCTGGGGCTGATGTAGACGACATCTGCCCCAATAATCCATAGGCTTTCCTGAGCCGCCGCACTGCGTCGCGATGTGGTCGGCGCTTGACACGAACGGACCACTGCTGATCGCTTTTCATAGAACTGACCTCCTCGAAAAAGTAAGGTTATAGTGCCCTTACTTTACTCGAGAAGCCAGCGCAATCAACTACTAGCTCGCTTTACGTGGCCGCCCTGCACGCCGTTCGGGAAGTGCTATTCGGTTTTCAAGGATCAATGGTGCGGTTTTGTCGATTGTTACCGGGACATATCTGCGTCCGAAAAATTCTCGCGCATAACGCAAATCTTGTAGGGCAATTCTATACCGTTCGCTAAAAGGTCTCCTGACCGAGCGCTCTTTCATCTCGGGCAGGAGACCTTTAATCATTACCCACGAGTCGCCTTTGTTCCACGATTTCGGTGGTAACAACTAACCGCTATGACTATGACATCCCCTTACGTCATCTTCACCACGATGTCGGAGATGATATTGGCCGCCTCGTCACCCCGGTCGGCGCAATTGCTCAGGTGGCGGTATATCTCCCGCAGCTTGAGCATTTGCACCACGTGATGGACGTCCTCCGGTCCGTTGAACAAGTCGGCCAGAGCCTCGCGGTAGACGGTCTCCACTCGGTTCTCCAGGGCCTTGGCCCGCATGGCATGCTCGCTGGCTACTCCAGGGTGCCCTTGCAGCCGCAGCATGGCCAGGTGGAGCTCGGTCGCCGCATCCTCCAACAGTGACACCATGCGTCGCAAGTAAGGAGTGGGTTGCACGTCCAGGATCGTCATCTCATCCACAGTGGTATCCGCGTAATCCAGGACGTCGTCAATGGCCCGCGACAGGGCGAAGATGTCCTCGCGGTCTATGGGAGTAACAAACGTGCGGTTAAGCTCGTCAATCAGGATGCGGCGCAGCTCGTCCGCCTCCTTCTCGGCCTTGCGCACCCGCTTGGCCGTCTCCCGAGAGGGATCTTTCATGAACTCCTCTAGAGCCTCCATGCCCTCCAGGGTCTTGGCTGCTTGTTCGATGAGCAGCCGTATAAACTTGTCCTGACGGGGTTTGAAGAAATCTCGTAGACCCATACCTCACTCACTCTCCTAAATGTGCCACAGACGGACGATTGCCCAGTGCAACAATGCAGCCATCAGTGCCGTGGCCGGTATAGTCAATATCCAGGCCAGGGCGATGTCCCTCGCCACCTGCCAGCGTACCTTAGAGAGACGCTCTGCCGCCCCCACACCCATGATGGCCGAACTCACCACCTGGGTAGTGCTCACCGGACCGCCCAGAAGCCCGGCTCCCAGAATGACGGTCGCGGCGGTGATCTGGGCTGTGAAGCCGTGTACCGGGCGGATTTTGTAAAACTTACCCCCCAGGGTGCGGATGATCCGCCATCCACCCAGCATCGTGCCCAGGGAGATCGCCCCAGCACACACGATTATTACCCACCACGGCACCGTGAAAGTGGATAAATATCCCGTCGCTACCAGGGCCATGGTGATGATGCCCATCGTCTTCTGCGCGTCGTTAGAACCGTGGCTGAGGGCCAGGGCCAGCGACGTGAGCGCCTGAGCCCGCTTGAACCACTGGTTGATCCGGGGTGAGGCCCCACGCGCCAGGAACAGCACCAACTTCATCATCAAATAGCCGGCCATCAGACCCAGAATCGGGGAGATGAACAATGCAGCCACTATTTTCAACAAACCGGGTACCAGAATCGCCCCGAAGCCAATGTCTGCCACGGCTGCGCCCACCATCCCTCCGAGGAGTGCGTGCGACGAGCTGGACGGGATGCCCAGCAGCCAGGTGACGACGTTCCACACGATAGCACTGCACAAGGCAGGCAGGATCACAGCCATGGTCACTGCCTGCTCGGTAATGACCTCGTGGCCGATGGTCGTCGCCACTGCCACGCCAAAGAGAAACGGCCCGCAGAAGTTTGCTATGGCGCTGAGTAACAACGCCGAGCGAGGGCGCATGGCTCGCGAAGAGATAATCGTGGCCACTACGCTACTCGAGTCGTTAAACCCGTTGAAAAAACTGAAAGTTAGGGCTATGATCATCAGAATTGTGATCAGTAACGACGGGTCCAAAACTCACCTCACTATTCGTCTTGGCATCCCAAAGTGGGGAGGTAACCGGTACCCCCTTTCGGACTTGCCAGTGACCAGATTATACTGATTTCCACATGCAAGTCAAACGGGTGTGTTTCATCTCGATTGAGCCAAGACCGCACCGGCCTGAAGAGCCGGTGCGGGATAGGTCCTTCAACATAGAAAGTTACCCAGCACCGCCTGTTCACGGCGGTGGTGCAAGTACTTTGGTACTAATCATGCGGGTGAGCGTATCTTTGGCGAGACTCCAGCGGTATACTGGGTGAGGCGACACAACCCCACTCCACTTCCACATCAAAAACAAATTCGTCTTTTTATCAAAGGAGGGACACCATGAAGCGAACGAAACTGTTAGTCAGTGCATTGATTGCCATTGCCATGCTCGCCGGCCTGGGTGGGGCAGCCCAGGCCCAGGAAGCACAGGTCCAGCTCACAGGCGAGATCACGGCCATTACCCCCGCCGAGGGCGGATACACGCTCACCATTCTGGACGAGCAGGGCAACACCAGCGACGTGTTCATCCCGGCGGATATTTCCATCGTCGTTGAGGGCGAGGTTCTGACCCCCGCCGACCTGGAAGTGGGATGGACGGTCACGGTGACAGTAACGCAGCAGGAGGATGGCACTTCCTGCGTCACGGGCATCACGGTGGATGACGAGGACGACGAAACGAGCGAGGGCTGGCTGTACCCCGTGGCTGCGCGGTTGGCCGAATATTTCGGCGTAGATTACGACGAGATAATGGCCTACTACGACAGCGGGGTGGGCTTTGGCCTCCTGGCGCGAGCCTATTTCCTGGCCGACTTACTAGGCGAGGAAGGATTCACCGTCGAGGATATTCTGGCCATGAAAGAAAGCGGTGAAGGACCTGGTTATTTCTTCCACGAGTACGGCTTCCATCCCGGTAGCTACAGTCTAGGGATCATCATGTCCGGTAAGAGTTCACAGTGGAAAGAGGGACGCAAGCCGCCCGATCATGCCAAGGTATATACCGTGCAAGAGCGCAACCGCAACGCTTTCGGACAGACCGAGACCCCTCCTGGTCAGGCGAAAAAGGATGGGGCAGGCCAGAACCAGACCCCTCCCGGGCAGGCCGGACGGGACAGGGGCAGGCCCGAACACCAGGGCACCAATCGGCCCGGAAAGCACCATTAGCTCTCACTGTGCTCCCGCTACGACGAGGGGCTACCAGGATCGCCTGGTAGCCCCTTGCTTCTTCAGTGTGGTTTCTCCTCTTCTCCCCCGATGAGTCTGTTGTCGCCGTCCCCGTTGTGTGATATAATACCCACCGATTCCATCCCCCTCGAAAATTGCCATTGTTTGGTTGAGGAAATGCAACCACAGAACATGCCACTCGACGAGCCTACTGAGCGCACACGCGAGCACACCCCGGCCTGGGAGTGGGCGGCCATTGTTGCCATCCTGCTGTTGGCAGCATTCTTTCGCCTGTGGGCCCTGGGCGATGTGCCCCGTGGCCTGGAGCACGATGAGGTCATCAGTTGGCGCATCGCCGACGAGGTGCTCCATGGTCACGTAGGGCTGTACTTTGCGGAGCGGGGCAGTTTCGGCCACGAACCGCTGTTCTCGTATTTTATGGCTGCGGCGCTGGCCCTGTTTGGTCCCAACTGGCTAGGGGTACGTTTCTGGGCCCCGATGTTTGGCCTGCTGGGCATCTCCGCCGCCTACGCATTTACGCGCCGTTTATTGGGCCGATTAGTGGCCCTGGTCATGGCCGGCGGGATGGCAGTTCTCGTCTGGTCGCTGTTCTTCAACCGGCTGGGCCTGCGGCTGAACATGCTGCTCGTGCTGTGGTGCGCGGCTGCCTACTGCTTCTGGCGCGGGCTCGACGCCCCCACCCCCAGAACCTCCCGGACCTGGTTTGCTGGTGGTGGAGCGCTGGCCGGGCTGAGCCTGTACACCTACATGGCCAGCCGGGCGCTGCCCCTGTTCTTCGGGGCATTTGCCGTCTACCTGGTTATCTTCCACCGTGATCGGCTGCGGGGACGTTGGCCGCCTCTCGCTCTGTTTTTCGTAATTCTCGTGGTAGTCGCCGCCCCTTTGTTTCTGTACCTCGCCGCCCATCCAGAGTTAGAGGTGCGTACCGCCCAGGTAGACGAGCCGCTGCGCCAGCTCCGGATGGGCAACCCCCGCCTTATCCTGCAAAATGCCCTGGCCCTGCTGGGAATGTGGCAGATACGCGGTGAGCAGTACTGGCAGGTGAACGTGGCCAACCGCCCGGTTTTCGTCGAGCCGCTGGGCGCGCTGCTCTTTTACCTCGGCGTCGCCCTGGCCCTGTGGCGCTGGCGAGAGCCGCGCCACGCCTTTCTACTGCTATGGCTGGGGGCAGGACTCCTGCCTAGCCTGGTCACTGCCGATGCACCGAGTTGGCCGCGCACACTGGGAGCAGTGCCTGCCGCGTTGGCCCTCGTGGGCGTGGCCGCCCAGCAGGTCTGGCGCTGGGCAAAGCGGCACTGGCCGGGCCGGGCCGGGCCCTATCTGGCGGCAGCGCTGGTCGCCGTGCTGGCCGTCGAGGCCGGGTGGACTTACCAGGACTACCTGGTGCGCTGGCCCCGGCAATCCAACGTGCGGTTCACTTTCCAGAGCAGCATGGCCGAGGCATTCCGCTACCTGGATGCCAGCGAAGACACCAGCCCGGTGATCGTGGCCGGGCTTTCGGTGCACGACGTAGATCCGTGGACGCAGGCGTGCACGCTGCGCCGGCGGGACCTGGCGGTGCGTTGGGCCGACGTTCGCCAGACGTTGATCCTGCCGGCCGGGACAAACGTGGCCCGCCTGATCGTGCTGGACATCACCCCCTTCGCGCCTGCCTTGCAGGAGTGGGCGCTGGCGGGGGCGACAACCCTGGCCCAGGGGCCGATCACCGCAGACAACCGACCTTCTTTCGTCGCCTACCGCCTGGACCTGGTCACGCTGCGCCGTGAGGCGGAGTCCCCACCACTGACCTCCGTCGCCGTGGGGCCCGACCCCGCCAACCCCGCCAGCCAGCAGGTCTTGCAGCCGGCGGTGGATTTCGGCAGCGTGGTGGAATTCCTGGGCTACCGCTGGGTGGGAGAGCTTACCTCCGGCGGGCAGGCCGGATTGCTCACCTTCTGGCGGGCACTCCAACCAACGACCCCGCCGCTGCGCACCTTCATGCACCTGCTCGACGCCGGGCAGAACGTGACCGCCGGCTACGACGGTCTGGGGTCGCCACCGGATCGCTGGCAGGCTGGCGACATCCTGGTACAATGGCATCCGCTCACCCTGCCCCCTGCGGGGACGTATTACCCGGAACTCGGCTGGTACGTCCCGCCGGACGGCCCACGCCTCCAGATACAAGAAAGCGGTGCTATCCTGGCTGACCATCTGCTGCTTGCTCCCGTCGAGGTCACTGAGTAGATTAAACCCATCGTTCGCCCATCGTCGGGAGTCAGGTTCGAGGAAATCGTGTCTCGAAAAGCCGCTGCCAATGTGATCGCCGTCGCTTTGCTGCTCCTGATATTCGTCCAGGCGCTGGGCAGTGCCCGCCTGAAATCGCCGACCATGGACGAGCAGAACCACATCGCACGTGGGCTGGCCTATCTGCGCACCGGCAGCCTGCGCCTGAGCGTGGAACATCCGCCGCTGGTCAATGCCTTGTGTGCCCTGCCCCTCCTCTTGTGCCCGCAGCTCAAGCTGCCTCTGGATCATCCCTCGTGGCAAAGCGGGGCGTGGTATGCGTTCGCCGACGAGTTCCTGTGGCGGGCCAACGCCGCCGACGTGGATTGCATCGTCTTTCTGACCCGCCTGCCGGTGATCGGGCTGGCGCTGCTCCTGGGGGCATTAGTCTACCGCTGGGCGCGGGAACTCGGTGGCGTGCGGGCCGGCCTGCTGGCCCTTTTCCTCCTCGCCTGCGACCCCAACATCCTGGCCCATGCCCGCCTGGTGACCACCGACATGGGCGTGACCGTTTTCTCCTTCCTCGCCGCCTACACCCTGTGGCGGGTATTACAACGTGGGCCGGGCTCGCAGCCCGGCGAGACTTCAGGTAAGTGGAGGGAGAATGT
Organism: Anaerolineae bacterium; assembly: GCA_021162125.1. Lineage (GTDB taxonomy): Bacteria > Chloroflexota > Anaerolineae > JACIWR01 > JACIWR01 > JACIWR01. Next base: position 8,313 of record JAGGZG010000168.1, on the reverse strand, counting down.
CCCCCCTCTCCTATCGCCCGGAGCGAAGCGGAAGGGCGAACGGGAGAGGGGGTTAGGGAGTGAGGGCCTACTGGCCGGCATCGCCCTGGGTCTGGCCCTGACGGCGAAATTCTCCGCGCTGTTGCTGGTTCCACTGTTCCTCATCCTCGTCCTCTGGCAGGCCATCACCCGCAGGACGCTGCGCCCGCTCCTCGCCCTAACGCTTATCCTCGTTCTTGCTTCGTTCACCATCTGGGCCGTGTACGGCTTCGAGATCGGCCCTCCGAGCACGGGTGGACCATCACTGCCCGCCCCGTCTTACCTGCGCGGGGTGCAGGCCATCTTGCGCCGCACCGAAGGTGGCAATCCGGCCTTCCTCATGGGCCGTTACTCGACGACGGGCTGGTGGTACTATTTCCCGGTCGCCTTTCTGATCAAGACCCCCATGCCGACGCTGCTGCTCCTCCTCGTCAGCCTGGTGCTCACCGTGAGACACCGGACGTGGAACCGCGACCTTTTTCTGCTCCTGCCGATGATTGCCTTCTTCGGGGTAAATCTTTTCAGCCGCCTGAATATCGGCTACCGGCACTTGCTGCCCGTGCTACCCTTCGTATTCGTGTACACTGCGCGGGTGATGAGTTCTGAATTTAGAGTTCAAGGTTCCAGGTTTTGGGTTTCAGGTTCAGAATCTCAAACCTGGACCCTGAAACCTGAAACTGGTTTTCTCACGCGAGCAATAGGTGGCCTGTTGGCGGTGTGGTATTTGCTCAGCGCGCTCCTGATCTACCCAGACTACCTGGCTTACTTCAACGAGCTGGCCGGCGGTCCGGCCAACGGCTACCGCTGGCTGGTGGATTCCAATCTGGATTGGGGACAGGATCTGCCGGGGCTGCGGCGCTACGTGGAGGCCCGGGGCCTCACCCAGGTGTACCTCAGTTGGTTCGGCAGCGCCCGCCCGGAGCACTACGCCATTCCTTACCGGCCCCTGCCGGGCTATCCCCTGCACCAGGGCGACGCCGAGGCTTTCGCCTTCAATCCCTACCATCCCGCGCCGGGCACCTACGCCATCAGCGCGACCAACCTTCAGGGGGTAGCTCTCCGTGACCACGATACTTTCCTGTGGTTCCGCCAGCGCCGGCCGGTGGCCCGCATCGGCTACTCGATCTTCGTGTACGAGGTTCCACCGGAGGAGAATCTAGGCGCGGTGTGCCTGGGCGGCGTCCACCTGCGCGACCTGGACCCCGAGACGGCGGCCGCGCTGCTGCGGCGGAACGTACGCATCAAAGCCTTCAATCCGGCCACCAGCCTGATCTGGCCCGGTGAGGGCCCGGCCTGGCTGATCGCCTCTGACCTAGCCCCTTTCGATTCGGAACTGCAGGAAGCGCTGGCACGGGAGGGAGAGGTCACAGAGGAACGGGCCGGTTATCGCGCGATTCACCTGCCGGATACGACGGCACTGGAGGAATGGACAGACGAAGTGCAGGCCCACTCCCGCGCGTGGTGGAGCCTGGCTACTGCCTTCCCCGCCGACGATCCCCTGCACGACGCGACCCCGCTCACCCTGCCGGTGGATTTTGGACATCGTGCAGTGCTGGTGGGCTATCGGGGCCCAGGCGGCTCGGTTAATGCCGGGGACGTGTTCCAGATGATCACCCTCTGGCGTGTGCTGACCGAGATCAGGCAGCCGCCGGCCATCTTCGTGCACCTGCTGGACGCAGAAGGACGAGTAACCGCCGGCTGGGACGGGCTGGACGTGGCCCCGCTGGGCTGGGAACCGGGTGACGTCTTCGTCCAAGTGCACCGCTTGGCCGTGCCCGCCGGCACTCCGCCGGGAGTCTACCTGCTGGAGGTGGGGGTGTACTCGCCCGAGACGTTGGAGCGCTGGCCGATGTTCGCTTTCACCGATGAGGCAATCACGGTGGACCGGGTGCTGCTCGCGCCGGTGGAGGTACAGTCAATGTCATTAAGATAAGACCTCCGAGGTCTCCGGTGGAGACTCACAGGTGCAAATTATGCCGAATTTGCTGCAAATTCCCGTCGCGCAAGGGCCGCACAAGACCTCGGAGGTCTGGGCGATTCCTTAACTCAATGACATTGGAGATACAGTAGCCACCCAGGTGCGCTGCACCTTAATACATACTTGCCCCCTCAGAGAGAGTGTGATATAATCGGCTTCACACAGACAGTCGGGGTGACGCAACGCCATGAGGACGAGTAGCCCTCTTTTTTACTCCCTTTACTTGAAAGTACATACCCTGGATCGGCCGGTGGCGCTCGACAGGGGAGTGACCCCTGTCCCTACTAACCTGCTGGGAAGAGCCTGATGCGCACAGGCATTGGGCTCTTTTTGTTTGCCACGTGACAGCCAAAAGTGCCAGACCTGGCGGCTGGCTCATAGCGACCACGTCAGGAGAGCCCCATGCACCGTACAGAACGACTTTACCGCTTGCAATGCACCGACTCCGAATTCGACCGCCTGACCCGCCGCCTGCAGGAGGTTGAGGCCAGCCTGGGTGAGACGGAAGAACTGCGCCAGGCCCACCTTGATCTGCAGACGGTGGAGCAAGAGCTTCACCGGCTGCAGGCCAGACTCCGTGATCTGGAACTGGAGAACGCCAGCCTGGCCGATAAGCTGGAGGCCAACGAACAACGGCTGTATGGCGGCACAGTGAGAAACCCCAAGGAGTTGACCAGCCTGCAGGAGGAGAACGAATACCTCAGGAGACGTAAGAGCCAGTTTGAGGACGTCATCCTAGAGGTGATGATCGAAGTCGAGGAGAGCCAGGAGCAGGCCCACAGCGCACGAGCACACCTGGCCCAGGTCGAAGAGCGGTGGCGTGCGGAGCAGGAACGGCTGACCGCGGAACGCGCAGAGTTGCAAGCCAGCCTGGCCGCCCTGAGCGAAAAACGCCAGGCCCTACGTGCGGCCATCCCCCCGGATGACCTGGAAACCTACGACGACCTGCGGCGGCGCAAAGGCGGCCAGGCCGTCGCCCTCCTCCAAGAAGGCACTTGCCAGGGCTGCCGGGTCAGCCTGCCCTCCAGTAAGGCACAACAGGTACGCCAGGGTGACGTCTTGGTTTTTTGCGGAAGCTGTGGCCGCATTCTTTACACGCGCTAGAGTTGGTGACGTGTCTCGTCCGAACGTGAACGTTCGGGCTACGAGATACAAGGCCCTCCGGACCTCTGAAGCCCCCGGAGGGGGCTTCCCACCGTTCGGCTGAGCCCAGTCGAAGGGTTAGCGCCCGGCGGGGCAGACGAGAAGCACCAACACACAAGGGGGAGACTACCAAATCTCGAAGGAGAGAGTGATGGGCAAGATATTCATTCCCGATGCGCAGACTTTCCCTTCCCAGGCGGAGGTCATCATCATCGGCGGGGGCGTGCTGGGTGTGGCTACCGCTTTCTACGCCAGCAAAGCTGGCCTGGATACCGTCGTGCTGGAGATGCGTGACAGCCTGGCCAGCCTGACCACCACCGCCTCCGAGGAGTGCTTCCGCGCCCAGTTCAGCGAGCCAGAAAACGTAGCTATGATGAAGGCCAGCATCGCCGTGTTCGAGAACTTCGCCGACGTGATCGGCATTCCCGGCTACAACATCGGCTTGCATCAGCAGGGTTATCTCTTTTTCACCGCCGACCCCGACGGGCCGGAAAGGCTACGGGCACAGGTGGCCCACCAACGGAGCATCGGCCTGGACGATGTGGAGTTCTGGACCGGTGATGAGGTGCGTCATCACTTCCCGTGGGCGTCTCCCCGGGTCACGGCCGCGACCTGGCGGGCCAAAGATGGGTGGCTTTCCGCCCACGAGTTAACCTACGGCTTTGCCAAGGGCAGTGACGCGCGGTTTTTGCTGCGCACAAAGGTCACTAACATCGTGGTGGATAAGCAGGGGGTCGCTGGCGTGGAGACCAATCGGGGGACGATTGCCACCCGCACAGTGGTCATCGCCGCCGGGCCCTTCTCCGGCAAGGTGGCCCAGTTGGCCGGCGCCGAATTGCCGCTGACCATCCTCCGCCGCCAGAAATTCATCCTCGCCCCACACCCAGACATCCCCCAGGACGCGCCGATGACCATTGACTTGGGCAGCGGGGCTTACTGGCGGCCAGAGGTCGGCGGGGCGGCCCTGGGCTGGGCGGATGCCCTGCCGGAGCAGCCAGCCGAGCCCCTGGAAAGGGTACCCACCGACTGGACTTTCCCAGCCCTGGTGCTGGAAGAGGTGATGAAACTGGCTCCCTTCTGGGAAAAGGTGGCAGCGAGCCTCAAGCGAGAGGACGTGTTCCTCAGCGCCGGGCAGTACACCATCACCCCGGATCACAAACCCATCCTCGGTCCTTACCCCGACGTGCCCGGCCTCTTCTTGAACGTGGGTTACTCCGGTCACGGCGTGATGGCCTCGCCGGAGGGCAGCCGCTACGTGGTGGCCATGATCACCGGCGAGACGCGTCCTGAAGACAACCCCTTCTGCTTCGAGCGCTTCGCCCGGGGGGAAGTGGTTGTCTCCACCGAGAAACTGGTCATCTGAGAGCGTGTCTGAAAAATCGAGAGGCAGATATAACCGCCAAGACACAAAGGCACAAAGCCTTTGTGGTGAATCCTCGGACATCCTCTGAGGCAAATACTATTCGCAATTCGGGGATGGTTCAATTATGGGCTGAAATAGGTTGACACTTTTGTTTTGCGTAGTAATTTTCTGTGCCCAATACACATTGAATACAGAATCAAGCGAAACCGTTGCCGGGTTGCCTGGGGCTGAACCCCCAGGCTGAGCTTCAGCTCGGGGCAAACGAGCTTGGGTGCAAAAACCGCCTGTTTTGAGACGATCACTCTATCAGATCCATCGTCATCAGACGGCCTATAGAAAAAAGTGTCAACCTATTGTGAACCATCTCCTGGTCGCGATGACTATCTTTTGACGTACATGCCACGTCTTGAGGAGCGTTTCACCACAGATGCAGGCCGAAATCATCACCACAGGGACAGAGTTGCTGCTGGGGACCATCGTAGACACCAATGCGGCCTACCTCTCGCAGCAGCTCAGCAGGATAGGTCTAAACATCTATTTTCGCACCACCGTCGGGGATAACGTTCAACGCATCGCAACGGCGATCCGCCAGGCGTTGAGCCGCTCTGACGTGGTCATCACCACCGGTGGGCTGGGACCGACAGTGGACGACGTCACCCGTGAGGCAGTGGCAGAAGCGACCGAACATCCTCTCACTTTTAAGGAAGACCTCTGGATGCACATTCAAGAGCTCTTTGCCCGCTGGGGCACCGCTGCCAGGGAGAATAACCGGCGGCAGGCATTCGTCCCGCAGGGCAGCATCGTCGTGGAAAATCCCGTTGGCACAGCCCCGGCGTTCATTGTCGAGACCCCGCAGGGGATCGTGATCTCCCTTCCCGGCGTGCCGCGCGAGTTGAAGTACCTCATGGAAAACGATGTCCTCCCCTATCTGAAGAATAAGCTCCACACGGGGGAGGTGATCATCAAGAGCAAAACACTCCGTACCTGCGGCATTGGTGAAAGTACCATTGACGATCTCATCAGTGACCTGATGGCATCTCCCAACCCCACTGTTGGCCTCTCGGCCCATCCCGGCCAGACCGATGTGCGCATCACGGCAAAAGCAGCCAGCGAGAAGTTGGCGGACACACTCATCGCCGAAATGGAGCGGCAGGTGAGAGATCGGCTCGGCGACGCGATTTACGGGGTGGACGAGGAAACCATCGAGGAAGTCGTGACCCGGCTGCTCGCGGAGCGCGGGCTACGCATCGCCATCGTAGAGACCAACACGGGCGGGCTGATTGCCCAGCGCCTGGCTGGTTGCCCACAAGGCCAGCAGGTTCTAGCCGCCGGCCTCGTGTTACAGACCCCGGCAGAGGCCCGTGAAGTCCTCGGCCTGAGCGACGCGCAGATCGAGGGGGGACTTGTCCAGCCACAGGTGGCATCCCTGATCGCGGAGCATATTCGGCTGGCGCGGGTCACAGACCTGGGCCTGGCCGTCATGGGCAGCATGGAACCGGGGGAGACTCTCTACGCGGCGACCACGGGGACCTCATTCGCAGCCCTGAGCAGCCCCGGCGACACCATCTGCCACAGTATGAAGTATGGGGGAACGTCGGAGCTTGCCCAGCAGTGGGTCTCCACCCGCGCCCTCGACCTGGTCAGAAAGCACCTTCTCAGTCAATAACCGCCATTCTGTGTGAGGATGGCGAACAGAACGTGAAAAGCGGCGCGTTCCTGAGCGAGTTGAACCGGAAAATCCCAAATCGGAGGTCGCATTGATGATTACCTGCCCCTGGTGCGGCACACACTACATGACTTTTCGCAGCAACTGCAAGAACTGCGGCGGGCCGCTGCCGCCGCCCGCGGAAGCAACCGCCACACCGCCACCCATCCCCGATCTGCCCGAACCGCCGCCTCCGCCGCGCGCCTTCAAGGGGAACTTTGTCTGGAAAAAGCTCGGCTCGGATGGGTGGTCAATCGTGGCGCTCGTCTTTTTGCTGTTGGGATTCATCTTTACCCTGGTCGGCTGCCCGCTGACCTTTGCGTTTCTCCCGGGTGTCCTGTTTGCATTTCTGGGGCTGGTGTTCCTGGGGGCCGGAATACCCCTCATAAACTGGCGCTACCGAAAGGCCCAGCAGACGCTGAACGTGTTGCGGATGGGCCAGGCGACGCTGGGAAACATCGTTGACGTGACCCAGAACTATAACGTGACGGTCAACGGGCGGAACCCCTGGACGATTTATTACAACTTCCAGGTTGGTGGCCGGGATTACGAGGGAGAAACGACCACTCTGCGCCCGGTTGGATTCACGCACCATGCGGGACAGCCCGTGTACGTGCTTTACCTAGAGAGCGACCCTGCTCAGAACACAATCTACCCGCCGGTGATATGATCCACCGTATCTTACAAAAATTCGGAGCAAGAAACCAGGTTTTCCCGTTCGCCGACATCGTAAGGTGCCGGGTACCTCGGCGCGTAATCGGGTTCGTCGGTTTAATCGGCTGACTACAAGCTATTTCAGGAGGGACATCATGCAAGACTGGATCTGGCTTCTGGTGGGCATTGCCCTGTCCAGCGGGCTTTTCGCTCTGCTGGTCACCCTTTACCCCAAGCTAAAAAGTGAGAAGCAGGGGTATCCTCTGGAAACGCTGATCGAGCCACTGTTGCTACCCTTGATCTATGAGGGCATCTGCGCCGCCTATCGTTTGAGCGAGCAGGCCGTGGACGAGGGCCTGGGCCGCATCCGAGGCATGGATAAGAAGGCCATCGCCGATGGGATTTACGCTATGTTGCCCGACCGCATTGGCGACTACGAGATCACCCTGGTGAAAAGCATAGTGACTAAGGAGCGTTTCGAGCAGTTGGTGCAGGATGCTTTCGACCGCTTTGATCGCTTCTACATCGAGCACAGGGAGCACTTCGACGAGCAGTTTGAGGAATGGAAGAAGACCAGCGCACCAACGCCCTGACCGGTGGCACGTAGAGAAGGGACGACGCCAATGAAGCACATTCTGCGTCAAGTGGACATCTTTTACGATCTGAACGATGCCCAACTCGAACGGATAGCGACCATTTGCCAGCCGGTCTCCTACGATGCCGGTGAGCTGATCTTCCAAGAGAACACCGCTAGCGACGAGATGTACATCGTGGTGCAGGGTGCGGTGGAAATCCAGGTGGACCCGGCCATCCTGGGCCTGGATAATCCGCCTAGCCCTGGCCCGACGACCATCGCTACTCTGCACAAAGGCCAGGTGTTCGGCGAGGTGGCTCTGGTTGACCGGGGCTTGCGTTCGGCGGCGGCCAGGTGCACGGCCAGGCCTACACAGCTCCTGGTCATCAAGCGGGAGAATCTGATACGCCTGTGCGAGGATGACTACCAGCTCGGTTACCAGGTCATGCGCAACATCGCTGCTGCTCTGGCCTTCAAGATTCGGGGTGCCGACCTGACCGTCCGCGAACAATTGCTCTGGCGACGACCTCCCTTCGACTAGTGGCACACCGCACAGGTTTTTATTACCCAGAGACCCTTTCGTAATTCGTGCAGATCAGCAAAAGTCATCCCGAGCGGAGCGCAGCGGAGTCGAAGGAGACTTTTGCGACTTCGTAAGACCCGCTCGCAGTCCCCTTCGACTACACTTCGCTACGCTCCGTTCCGCTCAGGGTGACTGCTCGCTCACTGTAGAACACGTTGATTGAATTACGGTAACTGCTCAGGCTACTTCTGTTAGCGATTGAAATCGCCTCTAGAGGGCTTGCAGCCGAGCGTCCACCTGCGTGGACGCGCCTGTCCACGCAGGTGGACAGCCAGCTTTAGCTCCTCAGGCGCGG
>JAGGZG010000162.1 GCA_021162125.1 Anaerolineae bacterium | reverse complement strand
CCTCCGGCGATGTCCCCACGGATACGCGAAGAACCTATTTGCCTCGGTCGAGAGGCCGTTCGGCTGAGCGCTCACGACGAGGCCTTCGGCGAACTATGGGGAGTTGCACCGAGGCCCAGGTCGGTGTATAATCGCTTCCATGAACGAATCCCCACACTCCAACAGGCGAATCTCTGGCTCAGCCCTCATCTGGTTGGTGGCCATCCTGCTGGTGGCCCTTTTCTTGCGGGTGTATCACCTCGCCTCTCTCCCTTACGGGCCCTATTACGACGAAGCGGCCAATGGCCTTCTCGGCGCTGCTATTGCGCTGGGGAAGAGCCGCCCCCTTTTTATCCGGGCCTACACGGGCAAGGAGGTTCTGTACTTCTACCTGGTGGCCGGATTGATGAAGCTCCTGGGGGTTCATCCCTTTGCCCTGCGTTTGACCTCTGCTTTCATCAGCGTGCTGACGGTGGGATTGGCATACGCCCTGGTGCGGGAGATGTTCGCCTCAGAGGGCCGGGAACGAGCCCATTGGCTGGCTCTGTTCAGCGCGGCCCTGACTGCCACCTCGTTCTGGAATGTGATGATCAGCCGCTATGGCCTGCGAGCCATCAGCCAGTCGCTCTTGCAAACTCTCACGCTGTATTTCCTGTGGAGGGGAATATGGCGGGAGCGAGCCTGGCTGCTGGTCGTCGGCGGGGTGTGCTGTGGGGCGACGGCCTATACCTATCTGGCCAGCCGTGCTTTTCCGTTGGTTCTGCTCCTCTTCTCCCTCTGGATTCTGATTAACGACCGCCACGCTTTCCGAAAACACATGGCACAGCTTCTCCTCTTCGGTGTTGTGGCGGGAGTGGTCTTTGCCCCGCTGGGCTATTATTTTCTCGCCCATCCCCAGGCTTTTTCCGTGCGCATGGGACAGGTGGGCTTGCTGAATCTCGGCGGAGGCGAGGATGGGGGCTGGGCTGTGCTCTGGCGGGCCATCCGCCAGACGGCGGGGATGTTCAGTGTGCGCGGCTCTTCTAACTGGCGGTTCAACGTCGCCAATCAACCCGTCTTTGGGGCAGTCATCTCGGTTTTCTTCTACGTTGGCCTGCTTCTGAGCATCAGCCGGATCGTGCGCGGGCGAGAGCGCTGGACGCGGGCGGCGTACTTTCTCTCCCTCGTTACCCTGGTCGTGATGCTTTTGCCCACCACCCTGGCTCTGGATGAGGTGCCCCATTATCTGCGGGCGGTGGGCATTATGCCCCTGGTTTTCGTCTTCCCCGCCCTGGGCCTGGTGATGGTCTTGTTCAAGGTGAGGGAGTGGCTGCCGAGGGCGCGTCTGGTCTTGCCGGGGGCACTGGCGTTGCTGCTGGCCATCAGCGGGACGCTGACCTTTCGGCGCTACTTCGTTGACTGGGCCAACGTGTCCTACGTCTACTATCTCAACGACGGGGACATGGCTGATGCGGCACGGTACCTGAACCAATGGGAAGGGGACAAGCAGGACATATTTGTCTCGTCAATCCATTACCAGCATCCCACGATGGCCTTTTTGACCCCTCACTATCCTGACATCCGCTGGCTGGTCGGTCAGGACACGGTGGTCTTTCCCACAGGAACGGATCGCGACACTCTTTACATCTTTCCCCATCAAGTCCAACCGGACGCCGCCCTTTTGGGGCGTTTCTTCCCCGCCCAGGCGCTGATCGTGGAGGGGCAGGGGGCCACCGGTGCGCCAGCCTTTTCCGCCTACCTTTTCGCCCCTGAACAACTGCCCCGGCCCATCCCTCAGCATCCTCAAAAGGTGAATCTGGGGAATGTCCTGGAGTTCCTGGGATATGACGTGGTCACTCCGGTGTCTTCGGGGGAGAGTGTGGAATTCACCTTGTACTGGCGGGTGTTGCAGGCGACGTCCACCGGTGACTGGAGTGTGTTTGTCAGCCTGCAGGATAAGTGGGGCTTCCAGTGGGGCAGGGAGAACTTCTTTGATTATCCATCGTTGCAGTGGCGACCGGGCGACGTGATAGTGAGCCGCAAACGGGTGAATATGGAAGCGGGGGCTCCGCCGGGGGAGTATTGGCTGGTGGTGGGGATGTATTCGGCTTCCCTGGACGCGCCCTTGCCCTGCCTGGATGAGAAAGGGCGCGTGGCGAGGGACACGGTCACTCTGGGGCCGCTGGCGGTGACACGAGCGACGCAACCGCCGTCGAGGGCGGCCCTGGACATCCAGGAGGAGCGCGGGGAAACCCTGGGCGGGGTATTGACTTTTCTGGGATACGATTGGGCCCAGCGAAAGGTGCGGTCTGGCGAGGAGGTTTACCCGGCACTGTACTGGCGGGCCCGCCGTGACGTGGCAAAGGACTACGAGGTGACGATCCGCCTGCGAGGGCAGGATGGCGAGGGGTGGCTTTTGTGGCAGGATGCGCCGGTGCAGGGGACGTATCCGACGGGACAGTGGGCGTCCGGCGAGGTGGTGAAGGACCGCTACGCTCTGACCATTGATCCAAGCATCCCCCCCGGTGAGTACGACATCGAGCTGCTGGTGGGCATTCCGGGTGAGGAGCCGCTGACCACGGCGGCGGGGGAGGAGGTGCTGTCGCTGGGACGTTTGCAAGTCGAGGTGGTGGAGCGGCAGTTTACGGTGCCTCCTATGCAGCATTCCATGCGAGCTAATCTGGGCGGCCAGGTGGAGTTGCTGGGGTATGACCTGGAGAGCGAGACCGTTCAGGCGGGCGATAGCCTGCGGTTGCGGTTGTATTGGCGGGCTTTGTCGGGGATGGCGGAGAGCTACACCGTGTTCACTCACCTGCTGGATGGACAGGGGCAAGTGTGGGGCCAGAAGGATAATCCGCCCATGGAGGGCCGTTATCCGACCACGCTGTGGGTGGCCGGTGAGGTGGTGAGCGACGAATATGCCGTCCCCGTTCGGGACGATGCGCCAGCGGGGGAGTACACGATTGAGGTGGGGATGTACCGCCTGGAGACTGGGGAGCGGCTACCCATTCTGGATGGGGAAGGCCAGGTAATGGGAGATCGGGTGCTGCTGGGGTCTGTGACCGTCGAGAACGCTGTGCCGTAAAGTTGGTCAGCCGATTGGGCGGATTGGGCCGATGTGTGGATCGTCCTCTCCGTTTAATCGGCTCAATCGGCTGACCGCCCCGCCGAATTCTACCGGTGAGAAAATCCCTTTTGCAGGGCGATGGACACGGCGTGGGTGCGGTTAGTTGCCCCCAGCTTGTCTCGGATGTTGGATACGTGCTTTTTGATGGTGCTTTCCGCCAGGAAGAGCCTTTCCCCGATTTCGCGG
>JAGGZG010000128.1 GCA_021162125.1 Anaerolineae bacterium | reverse complement strand
GTCACGAGGGATAAGAGCAGGGCGCTTAGCCCAATTACTGAGAAAGCTACGTTCTTGAGTCGCATTCAGTTATCTCCTCCTTGAAAAATAGAATCGTTTTGACGTGTGGCTACGGAGTCGTGGTAAGTAGCCTAAGGTAGCTGCAGGGCCGCTGGGCCGTTAAAGTATATCGCATTTCTGATTTGCTGGCAACTGTCTGGATGCCCGCTTGCAACCTTTTGGATGGGAACTGCGTATATCACATCGAACGCAGGAAGCATGGTGCAGGAAGCAAGGAGATTAGGAGAGATTATCCATGACAACGGCAGAACAATTTGAGCAACCACCTGAGACGGCACGGGTCGAGGGATTGCCTGGGTTAACTCAGGATGATCTGACGATGGCTGCCCTGGCCCACGCCGGCATCCTCCTGGGCTTATTCACCAACGGTCTGGGTGGAATCGTGGTGGCCCTGGCCATCTGGCTTTACGAGAAGGAACGCTCGGCCTGGGTCTCGTTCCAGGCATTGCAGGCGTTGGTATTCCAGATTGCGTTGCTGGCAGTGACCGTGCTTGCCGGGGGCGCGGTGGGTGCGGTGTGGATGGTGGTGGGTGTCCTGTCGGCGCTCATCGTCGGGCTGTGCCTGATCCCTCCGGCGCTCTCGCTCACCGCGTTGCTGATCGTTATCCCGCTGGCCGGGCTGGTGTACGGCCTGTACGCGGCCTACGAGACCTACCACGGACGCGATTTCCGTTACTGGTTGGTGGCCGATTTTTTGGAAAGGAAGAGGTAAAATTGATGAGGATGAATCGTGACCCGTTTCTGGCCCTGCTGTTGGAGGTCATCGGCGGGCTGTTTGGATTTCTGGGTCTGGGGTGGATATACGCCGGACACGCCGGGTGGGGCCTGGTGCTGCTGGTGACGTACTGGCTGCTCGATTGGGTGATCGGGGTGGCGCTGACCATCGTCACACTGGGTGTGTGGTGTTTCTTCTGGCCGGCGCAGAATCTGATCCTGGGGTGCGTTTCGGGCTATTTCGCCTATCGCTCCTTGCAACTCCAGGCAGGGTGGTAGGGAGTGATTCAGAAAAATAGCCTGTACTCGTTCAGTGGGTGCAGTAAAAGGGAGGGCGGCCATGGCCGCCCTCTCCGCGTTCTGTAAGCCTTACACGCGCTTGTAGGGGTCGAAGAGCTTGGCGTATTCCTCCAGCGCGTAGCGGTCCGTCATCCCGGCGATGTAGTCGCAGACCACGCGATGCAGATTCTCGTGCTCGATCAGCCGTTGCGTGGAGGTCGGCAACTGCGCTGGGTCCCGGACGTAGGCCTGAAAGAGCTCGCTGATGACACGGGTCGCCTTGGCGGCCATGCGCGCCACCCGGTAGTGACGGTACAGGTGGGCCATCAGGAAGTCCTTCAGAGCGCGATTCATCGCCGTCATCTTCTCCGAGAAGGCGACTACGTCCTCGCCCAGGCTGCGCACGCTTTCCACGGAGTCCGCGCCGGATGCTCGCAGGCGGCGATCGGTCTCCTCGATGACGTCCGTCACTTCCAGCCCGATCAGACGGCGGATGATGCGGTGGCGGGTCATATCGGTGAACTCGCCGCCATCCCAGCCGACGCTCTCGCAGACCCGTTGCCAGAGGGTCAGTTCCGCCGGATCGGCCGGGGCGATGAGCCCGGCGCGCAGCCCGTCGTCCAGGTCATGGGCGTTGTAGGCGATTTCATCTGCCGCGTTCACGATCTGCCCCTCGATGGTCGCCCGTTTTTCGGGCTCATAGTCCGGCCCGGAGCCCTTGTCGTACTCGGTGGCGTGTTTGGCAATCCCCTCCCGCACCTCCCAGGTCAGGTTCAGCCCACGAAAGTCCGGGTAGCGGTTTTCCAGTTGCTCCACGATGCGCAGGCCCTGCCGGTTGTGGTCGAAGCCGCCGTGGTTGGCCATGAGTTTGTGTAACGTCTCCTCCCCCGAATGTCCGAAAGGGGTGTGGCCCAGGTCGTGGGCCAGGGAGATGGCCTCCACCAGATCCTCGTTCGCTCCCATCGCGCGGGCGATGGTGCGCCCGATCTGGGCCACCTCCAGGGTGTGAGTCAACCGCGTGCGGTAGTAATCCCCTTCGTAGTTCACGAACACCTGAGTCTTGTACTCCAGTCGCCGGAAAGCGGTGGTGTGCAGAATGCGGTCCCGGTCGCGCTGGAAAGCGGTGCGGTAGGGATGCTCGGCCTCCGGGTGAGCCCGTCCACGGGAGTTGCGGCTGAGCATCGCGTAGGGGGCCAGTCGCTCCGCCTCCATTTCCTCCAGTTGTTCTCTCCTCAGGATCATGTGAGCCTCCTCCTCGCGCGAGCTGTCCGCGGGGCGCATCTACTGGTTGGGGGAGAAACGAAATTCGGGCGCTCTGAGCGCGGGACTAAAGCCATCGCGCTAAAAGAACAAAGCCCTTCGGGCTGAAAAACGGTCCCCGAAGGGGACTTGGCCCTTTCAGCCCGGTGCTTCAGCGCTTCTTCTTCCCCAGGGTAACTGCTCAGGCTACTTCTGTTAGCGATTGAAATCGCCTCTAGAGGGCTTGCAGCCGAGCGTCCACCTGCGTGGACGCGCCTGTCCACGCAGGTGGACAGCCAGCTTTAGCTCATCAGGCGC
>JAGGZG010000029.1 GCA_021162125.1 Anaerolineae bacterium | reverse complement strand
GACCTCCGAGGTCTTGTGCGGCCCTTGCGCGGCGGGAATTTGCAGCAAATACGGCATAATTTGCACCTGTAAGTCTCCACCGGAGACCTCGGAGGTCTTATCTTAATGACATTGAGTAGCCCCTTATTTCTTGGTGTCTCGGTGCCTTTGTGGTGAATTTTCGGACACCCTCTCAGACACCCGTTACCTGCGCCCAAGAGGGATAATGGCCACCAGCCCACCGGCGTAAGCAACCGCTGCCAGGAGGAGCACACTCCAGAAGCCCCACGAGAGGGCCAGCATCGCAGCCAGGATGGAGGCCAGTACCGAAGCACAGCCGTTGATGGCCCAGGCCCAGGAAATGAGATCGGGTGCGCGTGCTTCCAGCGCGGCAATGCCTGTGGGAAATGGGATACCCATCAACAGGCCCAGCGGGGCCAGGCCCACGGCGGCGGCCACGAGCCGCAATGCCAGCGGCCAGCCAAGCAATGCGCGGAAGGTGACTGGTAGCAACAGTGGATAGATCAGAATCGCCCCGCAGAGCAGGGCCAACGCTATCACCGGGCGGAAGCGACGGGCCAGCAGGCTACCAACTCCTGAGAACAGGAGCAAGCTAAACAGCACCGTGGCGAAAGCGTAGACGGGATGTCCCAGGAACAGGATGAAACGCTGCATCAGCGGGATCTCCACGAACAGATAGCCCAGGCCCAGTAGCGTGAAATACGCGAAGGCCCAGGCTCTCCGCCGCTGCCTCTCCCTTTCCCCCTCCGCTCTCTTCTCCCTCCTGCGCAACGCCAGCGGTAGCAGGATCAATCCAGCCGAAGCCACCAGCGCCAGTGCCAACAACGCCACCAGCACGAAGTATCCGCTGCCACCGAAAGGCTGCCAGGTCTTGCCCAGCGCCTGCACAATCTGTGGGGTCTGGCTCCATTTGAAGAAGTGAAAGAAGAAGGGCCGATTATCCGTGGGCGGGTGAACGTCGTAGGGATAGGCCCGGTAGAAAGCCGCGCGGTCAGAGGCGAACAGCAGGTCGCGGAAAGCGCGGTAATAGGCAGCGTCGGGGACCACACTGTGGCGGTTGGCCTCCTCCGCGCGGATGCCCGGGTAATACACCAGGTCGAAGTCGCGTGCCGCGCAGAACGCCTTCGTCGTGGCAATCTCCTCGGCAGTGAACTCGCCGTTTTTCACCAGGATCACCGAGGTGGCCCAACTACGGATGGCGATCAGCCGTCGCTCCGGGTGAGGGACACCGGCCCGTTCCAGGGCGGTCACGGCCAGCGCCCAGGCGCGCAGGCTCTCACTGGGCGGCAATTGCAGCCAGCGACTGACGACGAGCAGTCCGCCCTCGTTCAGGTGGGCCAGATAGTCATCGTAGGCCTCGACAGTGTACAGATAGTTCTCCGCCAGGCTGTAGGCCCCGGAGACCACCGGGCGCTGCCCGCCGTTCAAAGAAAGGTGGACCAGATCGTAGCGCGCGGTGTGACGGCGCACGTAGGCCCGGCCATCCTCGACCACCACGCGAACACGGGCATCCTGGTACACGCCTCCACCGAAGTCATCCACGGCACGCACGGCCAACGGGTTGCTTTCCACGGCAACAACCGCTCCCGCCCCCCCGCGCAGCGCCAGCAGCACGTCCAATCCGCCGCCTGGCTCCAGGATCAGGGCACTGGCTCCCGGTCGCAGGCGATAGGGCAGGGCGGTAGGCAGGTGGTCGAGAAAAGCATCCAAGCCCGGCGCGGCCGGGTCGGTGATAGCCGACCGCAGGTTGCCGTCGGTGTAGAGACCATGTTGTGGGGGAAAACCCGCCGGACTGCGCAGGCTCAATCCTGGCGCGGAGCGGATACTGCGGCTTTTCACCACGTCCACCCGCGAGAAGGCGTTCCAACGGCGGGAGAGCACCATCGCGTCCGGGTATTGTAGCGCGTAGCTCAGGTCCTTGTAAGGTGAGAGGCGAACGTGCAGAAAGGCGGGGGCTCTGATGGCCAGCACAGTCAGTGCGATCGTGGTCAAGGCGAGGAGATAAGTTACCGGCTGCCGGCTGCCGCTCCCTGCGCTCCAGGCGACGAGTGTGGCGGCCAACGTGCCCATCGCCGCGCTGAGCAAAATCGTTCCCGCACCGCCGAGCAGGGGCAGCGCGCTCACCGCCAGCAGGCAACCCAACGCCGAGCCCAGGAGATTGGCCGCGTAGAGGGGGCCGGTGCGCGCCGGAAGCGCGGTCAGTAGCCCGCCGGCAAGCAGCCCATTGAAGAGAAAGGGCAAGGCCAGCGACAGGAAGTAGACGGCCATGTACAAGACCTGCACCTTCTCCCAGGCGATGCGATAGGAGTCAAAGGGCAGAAAGTTGATCGTGAACAGGCTGACCAAGACACCGCAAGAGAAGAGGACCGCCGCGCGGGCGGCGTACCGGCGCAGCCGGATCGGGTCACGGGGTGGGGGGAACAAGGACAGGACAGAGCCACTGGCTCCGAAGCCCAACAGGGCCACGCTCACCGCCATGAACGCGAAGTGGTACCACTGGGCCAGGGAGAACACCCGGGTCAGGGCAATCTCGAAGCTCAGGCCCGCCATGGACAGGAGACACAATCCCACGTAAAAGGGCCACATCGCATCCCTCAACTTCTGCTTTCGCGAATCATGGGCAGTCCGCAGAGCTCTGGGGTTATCATACCACAATTAGGGGGAGTGGACAAGCCGCTCCCCGCTCCAGGTGACTTTCAGCTTTGGGACGGCTCGCCTGGTACTACACGCAGTCTGAAAAATGGGAGGGTGGGGCCCTCCGAGGTCTTGATATCGAAGGGCTGAGGGGCAG
>JAGGZG010000367.1 GCA_021162125.1 Anaerolineae bacterium | reverse complement strand
CGGCAACTTCTGTGCCCGACACCTACAGCGAGTGCTCTACGTATCCTCCGAGACGTTCACCAACGACCTGATCAACTCCATTCGCACGCAGACAACCGGGAATTTCCGCGACAAATATCGCAAAGTAGACGTCCTGCTCATTGACGACATCCAGTTCATCGCCGGCAAGGAAAGCACTCAAGAGGAGTTCTTCCACACTTTCAACAGCCTGCACGCCGCCAACAAACAGATCGTGATCTCCAGCGACCGCCCCCCGCGCGCCATCCCCACCCTGGAAGAGCGCCTCCGTTCCCGCTTTGAAGGGGGACTCATCGCCGACTTACAACTCCCCGACCTGGAGACGCGCGCGGCCATCCTGCGCTTCAAAGCCACTGCCCAATCCCTGTCAGTGCCCGACGAGGTGCTGGACCTCATCGCCCAGCGAGTGCAGAGTAACATCCGTGAGCTGGAAGGAGCTCTGAACCGAGTGTTAGCCTACGCCGATCTGATGCACGTTTTCCCCACGATTGAGGTGGCCAAAACGGCCCTGGATGGCGTACTCACCCGGACAGTTTCCATCACACCTGACGAGATTGTCGAAACAGTGGCCTCTTTCTACAACCTGCCTCCCGAGGAACTAAAGGGCCGTGGTCGTCGAAAGGAAGTCGTACTCCCACGCCAGTTGGCCATGTACCTGGCCCGTGAGGAGACCGATGCCTCTTTGCCGGAGATCGGAAGGGTACTAGGTGGGCGGGACCACACGACAGTGCTATACGGGTACGAGAAGATCAGCACGCTCATCGAAGAAGATGATGGATTGCGCCGGCAGATCATCTCCATCAAAGACCGCTTGTACCACAACAGCCATTAATGACCTCATACCCTTACCAACCTGTGGATAACCGCCCCATATCTGTGGATAACCCCCAGCCGTTGTGGATAACTCCCCGCGAGGTGTGCATCCCCACCCTTTGTGGACAACCAGGACGCCTCCCCTACAGATTGTAGCCCCGCTCAATGTATCGCCCATAGAACGAACATTTCCACCCAGCACTCCCCTCATTTCGCGATCAAGCCAGGTCCTCTGCCCTATCTGACAGGATTCCATACCCCGAATCTATCCACAGTTTGTCCCCATCCACGGGGTACAGGCAATTCACCTTCAGCCACAACATCCGGTGCAGTCTCAGTACCTCTCCCCAACCCCTGGTAGTGTCCAACTATCTGACCGACTCTATCCACTTCTCCACAGGGCCTACTACGACTACTAAATATACATACTTATAGATACCGTGGATTGTGAATTAAGCTTTGGAAGAGCGCTAAGCTAATGTCCCCGCCATTGCCCGACAATTATTTATCAGAATTGTTGGATGGTTCATTTTTCTAGAGGAAATAGGTTTACACTTTTTGAAGTCCCGAACAATTCCCAGGAGGAAATAGCTATGCCTTGCAACCAGATTCAGCGGACAAATTGCCCCCCGATGCCTGTCCTGAACGTTTCTTGGCTCGGGCAAGTGCTCTGTCAACGAATATCCAGCGAATAAACGAATGACCATGACCGCATGTCTATTCGTTTATTCGTTCCACCATTCGCTGACAGTATGCTGCCCGAGTAAAGTGTCAACCTATTCTGAACCATCCCAGAGTTTGGGAATCCTCGACAAAAGTGCCGGGTAGCAAAGTGAACTCAGATGACTGTTACTGATTCGAAAACCAGGGTTAACCGGCGAGGGTCGCCGTTATCATCCAGGCCGTGGATGATAACGCGATCCACGAGCTTTTCATCGCTCAACGGCAAGCAATGGGCAAACAGCTCATTCAATGAGGTGAAGGTTTCTTCTGTTTCTACCAATTGCCGTGAAGCGTCCCAGACGTGAAACACTATGGTTCCACCAGTCGCTTGGATTGTCATGAACGGTCTCCTTATGCACTGTCAGTACTTGAGAAAAGTTGGTGCTGTTGCCACGTCGCCTGGACGTTCACGTCCAGGCTGAGCAGGCGAAGAGTGCTGAAGCACCCTTCGCCAATGTGGACGGCGGCTCCGAGGCCACCACAGCCTGCTTCAGCAGGCTTCTTCTGCTGAGCCTGGCGCTTCAGCGCCGGGCGGGGGGCGGATTTCTCAACTACTGAGTATCGGAGATTGAAGATTTACCACAAAGGCAAGTCGATCAAGGAATACCCGTATCCACTGTCGAAGAAGTAGGACAAAAACTCCACGATGTGCCGTCGGTTCGCCAGTAGCAATGGCGAGCTTAGGTTTCAGGGATATCGCAGATTGCGGGAGCCGACGGGAATTTCAGGAACCCGCCGTTTTCGCCTGAGCCTCGTACTCCTCCGCAGTGGCGAACTGTCCGCCCCGGATCTCCCGTTCAACGACTTGGCGGCCAGCGTCGAGGGTGAGCGTGACCTCAATAGGCTGGTAACACTGGCGGCTGCCGATGAGGGTTTTGCGCAGCAAGAAGCCCGTCGGCTGGCCACGGTCATCGTAGCCGGTAGCACTTGGCTCGTTGGCCAGATTGATCCGGTTGCGGATGACCTCTCCGCACCGGTTGCAGCGCACGTACAGCCAGAGCACGTTACCTTTCCTCTGCGTTTGAGATGGCGAGAAGAGCGCCGTTAGCTTCTGTAAGAAACCCATCTTCTCCTCCTCCTCGGTCTTATGCCGGGCCACGGGCTCACGCCCGCCGCGTAGGGCGGGGCCTTGCCCTGCCGAATCCGTCGGGCCACGGGCCCGACCTACTTACAGATAAGGGGCGATGAAAACGAAGGGACAGGCGAGGGCCAGGGCTGCCAAGCCCAGGTAGGGCAGGGCGAAAACCGCCAGGCGAGACCGTTTCCCCAGAAACGACTGCCCGCCCAGGATCACCGCTGTCCCCCCTATCAGAGCTACGGTGGTTTTGCTGAACTGGCCGGCGACCAGTCCCCGCATGACCAGCACCACGGCTCCGACCAGCAGGGCCATCGCCAGCCAGCGGGCGTTCTCCGGCCGTAGAGCCTCGCGCCAGCCCAGGGCAAAAAACACGGCGATGGGCACCAGCGCCGGGAACAGGTAGCGTCCCTGGTGCTGGACGAAGGTGGCGTTGTACCACAGGTACGAGGCCCCGGTGAGCAGGAGCCACAGGGCCAGTAGACTCGCGGCCCGCTGAGTTCCCTCGTCCAGGCGTAGGCCGCGTTCTCGCCACAAGCGCATCACGTGGAGGACGAATCCGACGCCTGCCAGCCCGCAGAACAAGGCCAGGGCCCGGTAGATGCGTGCGTCAATCGGCACCGCCATCCACCCAAACTGGGCCCAGAAGCTCTGGAAAGTCGTGGTCAATCCCCAGCGCAACACGTTGCCCAGCCCGTATAGCGCGATCCACTCCGCCGTGCGCGGTTGATCGGCCACGACTGCGCCGTGCCGGCCCCAACCCAGCACGTCGGACCCACCGTAGACGGCAGCGTTGCGCACCAGCCAGGGCAGAACGAGCAACAGCGCAGGGAGCAGCAAGCAGGCGACGGACCGAGTATCAACCCGCTTGCGGCGCAGGACGAGGGCAACGAGGGCCAGCGGTACGCTGACCACGGTCGAGGTTTTGGTCAGCAATCCCAGCCCCATCAGCACGCCCACCACGGCCAATCTCTTAAGCTCCTCTGAATTCTCCCCAACTCCCCGCGTTTCCCCACCCACAACCCACCTGACCAATGCCCACGTCACTCCCGCCAGGATGAGTTCCGCCAGCGCGTCGTTATTCACGGCGGCGGTCATCGCCAGATGCTGGGGGACGAAGGCGATCAGGGCTACCGTGCCCAGGGCCAGGGCCTCGTTTTGAGGGAAGGCCTGGCGCGCGATGCCGTAGGCGACGATCAACAGTCCCGCACCGCAAGCGACCGAGAACAGTCGCAGGGGGATGAGCGCGCCTCCAAACAGAAGGTAAACGGGGACGGCCAGCAAGTAGTACAGCGGCGGCTGCCAGAACTCATAGCGGATGGGATCAATCGTCATTTCGGGGGGAAACTTGGCTGCTTTGATGTCCTCCAGGTAGTCGTGGGGATAGTCGCCGGCCTGCAGCACGGGCAAACGATGATGCGCGGCCAGGTAGCGCACGTAGTTGTAATGAGCGGGCTCGTCGGGAGCCTGCCAGGGCGGGGTGTGGACGGCGTAGAGGACGCCCAGCACGCAGTAGGTGACGATGACGGCGACCAGGATCCATGTGGCGGGGCGGCGCAGCCAGTTGGACCGATTGGACATGAGAACCTCCGCGCGCTATTGTACTCGACTCCAGAGAAAAAGCAAACCCCCCGCCAGAAAGCTACTGGCGGGGGAAAGTCTCTGTCCAGAATGATTAGGCAGTCTGTCTCTGCATCCGCGCGATCTCCTCCTCGACGATGTTCTCGTCCAGCTTCTTGAAGAGGGGTTTGGGTTTGCGCAGGGCCTGACCGACGGGCAATTGGCTGGGTGTCCACTTGCCGGTGAGCTCATTGGCATCGTAGCGCAGGGCCACGTGCGTTTTGTGCTCCTCCGCCAGGGTATCCACGTACAGCCGGCCGATGATGTTCCCCTCGTAGCCCAGGTACTCGTGCAGGCGCTGGCAGGTGAAGGGCAAGAAGGGAGTGAACAGAGTCTTCAGCGAATCAATGGCTCGCAGGGTGACGTACACCGTGGTCGCCGCTCGCGCTCTGTCCTCTTTGATCTGGAACCAGGGTGCTTTCTCGTCCAGATAGCGGTTGGCGGCGTGGGCCACGGCCATCACCTCGGTGATCGCTGCCTTGAACTTGCAGCCCTCCAGCAAATCGCCTACTTTTTGGAAAGCATCCTCGACCCGGGCCAGCAGGGCCTCGTCCGCTGCGTCCAGTTCGCCCGGCTCCGGCACTTGCTTGTCGAAGTTCTTGTAGGCGAAAGTGAGCATCCGGTTAGCCAGGTTGCCCCAGGTGGCGACCAGTTCATCGTTGTTGCGGCGCAGGAACTCCTCCCAGGTGAAATTGACGTCGTTGCGCTCCGGTGCGTTGATGGTCAGCATGTAGCGCAGCGGATCGGGGTCGTAGCGCGTGAGAAAGTCCAGCGTCTCAATGAACCAGCGGCGGCTCTTGGAAAGCTTGCGTCCCTCCACGTTAAGGTACTCGTTGGCCGGCACATCGTAGGGCAGGTTCAACCCGCCGTAGCCGATCAGCATCCCCGGCCAGATGATGGTGTGGAAAAAGATATTGTCCTTTCCGATGAAGTAGTAGCTGCGCGTGTTGGGATCTTGCCACCAGTCGCGCCAGGCCTCCGGATGGCCGGTGATCTTGGCCCACTCTTTGGTGGCAGCCAGATAACCAATTACCGCATCGAACCAGACGTAGATACGTTTGTCCTCGTACCCCTCGACCGGCACCGGGATGCCCCATTTGATATCACGGGTGATGGGGCGTCCACGTAATTCGCCGCTCTCCAGCACATTCAGGGTGAAATTGAGCACGTTGGATCGCCAGTGTTCCTTATCAGTGCGCATCCAGTCCAGCAACGGTTTGTTGAGCTTGCCCAGGTCGAGGAAGAAGTGCTCGGTCTCCCGCACCTGGGGGGTATGGCCGCAAAAAGCACAACGTGGTTCGATGAGTTGCGTGGCGTCAATGGTGCGCTGGCAGGCGTCGCACTGATCGCCACGGGCACCGGGTGCACCACAATGGGGACACGTGCCCTCCACGTAGCGGTCGGGCAGCCACCTGTCGCAGTGCGGGCAGTAGAGGGACATCATCGTATCACGGTAGATGTACCCGTTCTCCAACAGGCGTAAGAACACATCCTGGGTGACGGCCCAATGGTTCTCAGTGTCGGTCTCGGTGAATAAATCGAAAGTGAGGCCAAGCTGGCGGAAAGCCTCTATATTTTCGGGGTGATAGCGGTTTACCACGTCGCGCGGGGTGATGCCTTCCTCCTCGGCACGAATGGTGATCGGTGTGCCGTGGGTGTCGGAACCGGAAACCATCAGCACGTCGCGTCCACGCAGACGCTGATAACGGGCAAAGATGTCCGGGGGCAGGTAGGCCCCGGCAATGTGCCCCAGATGTACCCGGCCGTTGGCGTAGGGCCAGGCGACGGCGATCAGAATTTTCTCGCTCATGGGATGCTCCTTTTCCTCCATAAAGCTCCGCAGGCGGCAAAACAACGGACCAGCTAGACTTGGGTGCAAGCCGCTGTACCGCTGCGAATGGGTTCTCGCGTCAAAGTGGGAAAGGTGGAAGCCGGCGCGGTCAGTGGATGGCAGGCGAAATTAGCACGGGGCGAAGCCCCGCATCCTGCCTGTGACCGCCGATGCCTGGCGGCATTTGGTGGGCCAGAAGTAAGTTCCGGTGGATAATTTGGGGAACGCCATCGAGTGTGCCTCCTCCTGGCGTGAGCTGAACGTAGTATACCACAACTTAAGGGAAAAGGAAAGTCAGCGCGGGGACTACCCTCCTGCTGCAGGTTCTAAACCTGCGGGTAACTGCTCAGGCTACTTCTGTTAGCGATTGAAATCGCCTCTAGAGGGCTTGCAGCCGAGCGTCCACCTGCGTGGACGCGCCTGTCCACGCAGGTGGGCAGCCAGCTTTAGCTCAATGCTGCTAACTTTCTACATAATTCGTAATGCCAAGAGGAGTCTCGTAATGCCAAGAGGAGTCCGCGCTCTCTAGCGCGGAAGGAGGTGGAACGGCGTTAGAGAACGCCTCCTCCTCGTAAATTGAATTTTGCCGCATCTTACAGGAACTTGTGAAAAGTTAGTGCCATT
>JAGGZG010000043.1 GCA_021162125.1 Anaerolineae bacterium | reverse complement strand
TGCTGAACTGGCTGGTGATGTTGTACAGCGTCTCGATCCTGTCTCGCGCCTGGGCTGCGGCAGCGAACAGCCGGGCGTTCTCCACGGCGACGGCCACCACGCCGGCGATGGTGGAGAGGAGGTCCAAGTCGTCTCGTCCGAAGCCCCGGGGATGCAGTGTCCCGTCGTCCTGCAGCCGGTTCACCACCCGCAACACCCCAAACGAGCCGTCACGGCCATTCAGCGGCACGGCGAGCAAATGTCTGACTCTGCCCGAAGGAAGCCGCGCCTGGTAGCGGGCCAGGTGGGACTGGACGACCCTGGCGCTCTTGTCCACCTCGTTTTCGAGGATCGGCGTGCCGTACTTGCCTCCAGCGGAGGGCACGAGCGCGCGGCCGGTCAACCCCTCGCCAATCTCGTAGCTCTCCTCCGGGAACCACTCGTTCTCCACGCCGGCGATGGCCTTGCGCACCAGTCGTCCGTCTTCCACCAGGAAAAGGGAGGATATTTCGGCGTTCAACCGCTCGCGGGTGGTATCCACTACCAGTTGGAACAGGGGATCCAGTTGGCTGACGCCGGCCAGCCGCTGGCTCAGGGTGTGTAGCACGTCCAGCCAGCGGCGGCGGGCCTCGGCTTCGCGGGAGGCTTTGTGGTAGAGATCGAAGTTGTGCACGCAGATGGCCAGGTTGTTGGCCAGGGCCTGACCAAGCAGTTGTTCTTCGGGGGTGAACGTTCGCGCCTGTGTGCGGTAAAGCGACAGCGTGCCGATGGGCTCCTCGCCGACCATCAGGGGGAAACAGATGATAGAGCGCAGCTTGAGCCGTGCGGCGTGCTCGATGAAATGGACGGCCCCTTTGCCCCGGCGGCTGATCTGGATGGAAGCCCTGATCTGGCGGGCGCGGAAGGCGTCCACCACCAGGCTCTCGTGATCCAATCTGAGAATGCGTGCTTCCCGTGCGTACCACTCCGGCCATCCGTAAGTGTATCGCAGTACCAGACAGTCGTTGCCGTCCTCGTCCTGGTCCGCCAGCCGGAGAACCGCCGTCTCGCAGCCCAGAATGCGCGCCGTCTCGCTGATGATGCGCTCAATACTGGCTTCCTCGTCGGCGGAGACGGCGGCCAGCGACGCGGAGAACACGGTGCTCAGTTGGCGCTGCAAAGCCTCGGTGCGCCCCCGCAGCTCTGCGGTGAGCAGATCCACGGTCTGATCCACGCTGTCAAAGTGATCGCGGAGCTCCCTGCGGAGGCGCGCGCGCGCGGAGAGGTTTCGCACGGAGAGGATGGCGTGGGTCGAGCCATCTCCTTCGTCCAGAAGTGGGGTGGCGGTGACTTGCACGCGGACGCGGCGGCTTGTCGCGTTGGTGTACCAGGTGGTCAACGAAGCCTGGTGGAGGTCTCCCCGGAAAGCAGTGGGCAGCGGGCAGTCGGCGCAGGGTGCGCTTTGTCCCCGCAGGGACTCGAAGCAGGTAGTGTGCAGGAGGTCTTTGCCCATCCAGGCCAGCATTCTTTCGTCAACGGCGGTGATGCGATGCGCGGCGTCCACTGCGAACCAACTATCGGCAACCTCTGTCAGGTCGGCGATCAGTCGCTCGCGCTCCTCGCCAAGTTGGTCCAGTGCCTCCCGCCGGCGAAACAGGCGTGTGGTCAGGGCCAGCGTGACCAGGAAAAGGACGTCCGGCCAGAATGTCCGCCACCAAATTTCTAGCCCTTGGCCCGTCCGGCGCGTAATGCCGAGCAAGGCCATAGCGAAAGCCACCACCGTCAGCCCCGTGGCGGCCATCAGCGTGGCGCGGCTGTACTGGTGCGCTACCAGGATCAGGGGCAGCAGGTAGAGCGCGATCAGTGCTGAGTCGGGATCGCCGCCCAGGAAGTAAAACACGGAGAAGAACAGGATGTCCACGATCACTTGCAGCAGTTTGACTGCCCGCGCGACGAATAGATCGGGGCGGAAGAAGCACAGGTAGCCCAGAAATACTACGTACCAGAAGAAGCCGACGCAGCTCCACTTTTGGGCCAGAATGAGGATGGGTGGTGTGCCCTGCTGTGTGGCCAACCCAAAATGCAACGTCAGGCCGATGAGGATGGCGAAGCGTAGGCCGGACATCGTGGTAAATACCCCGCGCTCGGTGTGGATGCCGTACTGGAGGAACTGATACGGCCAACTGCGCCTGATGGCGTCTCCCATCCGTTGCCAGGTACGCTGCCAGGTGCCCATGATCACGCCCCTCCCAGCAGGCTGATGAACGGGACTCTTGCCTGGGCGCTCGTCTGCGGGAAGGCCAGGAGGAGCACGGTGAAGAAAATCCCGGCCAGCACGCAATAGATGCCGAAGGCGATCAGTGAGCGCCGTTCGAGCACGTTGCTCAGCAGGAAACGCACGGCCACCAATCCGCCGGCCGTGGCGGCTGCGATGCCCAGTCCCGTGCAGATCCACGCCTCGATGTCTGCACGGGGAGGTGCGGTTCCCCACGTTTTCAGGGCCTGTACGACGACGCCGCCCACGATGGTGGGCAGGGAGAGCAGGAAGGAGAGTTTCAGCGACTCGAACCAACTCATCTTGCGGGCCAACCCCATGCACAGGGTGAGGCCCAGGCGGGAGATGCCGGGGAACACCGCCAGTCCCTGGGCCAGGCCGATGAGCAGGTAGTCCACCAGGCCGATCTCGGACATGGACCTGTTGCCCGCCGTCCATTGGCTGGCCGCCACGATCACCAGGCCGTTCAGGATGAGGAGCAAGGTTACGAGCCTGCTCTGCTCCCGGAAGATCGCGTTCACCGCGTCCTGAAAGGGTAGCCCTATCCCCCCGGTGACCAGGAGACTGCCCAGGAAATACCAGGGCACACGAGTGCTCCGCTGCTTGAAGGGGTTTCTCTCCCGCCCTGGCCGGGGAAGCAGGACGTTGCCCAGGGAGCGGACGGAGGTTACCAGGAGATCACGGACGTCGCCGGCGAAGTAGATCAGAATGGCGAGAAAGGTGCCGAGGTGCAGGAGGAGAGCCAGTTCCAGGGATACGATGTCCAGGGAGAGCAACTCCCCGCTGATGACCAGGTGACCGGAGCTGCTGATGGGCAACGCCTCGGTGAGTCCCTGTACGAAGCCCAGGAATATGTACTGAAGAACTTCATTGTACGTCACTTCCCTCTGCAAAGTCCTTTCGTATTGCGTGTTGCGTGCTATGTTTTATTGGGAGCGGTTTTTACAGAACACGCAGCACGCACCACGTCCAATTGCTCGGCAGACACAGCAACAGCAATATCCCATTTTCACGTGTTTCATATACGCCTAGTATACCCCAATTCGACTACGTTGTCATCCCTCAGAGGGACCATCACTAGGGATACAAAAGTCCCAACGAGGTCGGAAAAAGCAAAACCCCGTTTTCATTTTCCGCGTTCCATGAGGAAAGAAAACGGGGCTCTACGAAGGCGCGGGCAGATCAGTTCAGGACGTATGCCTGGTTTACCCTCCTGACCAGAGCCTCCACACTGTCCACGTTACCTACCCAATTCGTTTGCACGCGGCCATCAATGCGCCTGATCAGCCCTTGCAGCACGTTCTTGGGCCCGACCTCCACGAAGGTGGTCACTCCCCGGCCAATCATGTATTGCACTGATTCCGTCCAGCGCACCGAGGAGGTCAATTGCTGCAGCAGTTCGTTTTTGATGGCCCCTACTTTCGTGGCCGGCGCGGCAGTAACGTTAGCCACAATCGGCACGGCAGGTTCTCGCAAGGGGATAGCCTCCACGACGAGGCGGAAACGCTCGGCGGCGTATTCCATCAATGGCGAGTGGGCGGCGATGCTCACTGCTAGCGGGATCACCCGGCGTGCACCCCTGGCTTTGGCCAGGGTCATCGCCTCCTCCAGGGCGGCCTTGTCGCCGGAGATCACGATTTGCCCCGGTGAGTTGTAATTGGCTGCCTGCACGATTCCCCTGCTCCCCTGGCTGGCCTCCTGGCACAGCACGTCCACTGTTTCGGCCTCCAGGCCCAGTATGGCGGCCATCCCGCCAGGACGATATTGACCGGCATCGCGCATCAGGCGTCCCCGCTCGCGGGCCAGCAATAAGAGGGTAGCGAAGTCCAGTGATTGGGTCGCGGCCAGGGTGCAATATTCTCCCAGGCTGTGTCCGGCCATGAAAAGAGGAGTAGTATGCAGGCCCCCGCCGTTTGCCCTGTATCCATTGTTCCCATTGGGCTCGCTCTTCCAGATGCCTTTGCGTTCCAACACTCGCAGCAGGGCGACGATCGTTGTCAGGATGGCCGGCTGGGTGTTGATCGTGTCGTTCAGCATCTCAGCGGGACCCTCGAAGCATAGCTTGGAAAGGGGGAATCCCAGAATTTCGTCGGCCTCATCGAACACACGGCGCGCCTCCGGGTAGGTCTCGTACAGGTCGCGCCCCATACCTACGTATTGGGACCCCTGTCCGGGAAACACGAAAGCGACACTCATTTCGTCGAATCCTCCTTGTGTGGTTGCTGATCTCCATTCTCGGCATCGTGGCTGAATGGTTTGCGAATCTGGGTATCCATGCGGCGCAGGGTGCGCAGCGTCCACGAGCGCAGGCTCGCCCAGCGGTAATACAGCCAGCGCAGCGTCGTCCGCCACCAGGGGCGAGTGGGCACAGGCCAGGGCATACTCCACTGCACGGCGGCCGCCGCCCAGGTCAACCCGGCCCCAAAGCCCACCAGCACCAGGTGGTCACCGCGCCTTATCAGCCCAGCCTCTACCGCCTCGCACAGGGCGATGGGTATAGACGCGGCAGACGTGTTGCCGTAGCGTTCTAGATTGGTGAACATCCGCTCGGCGGGGATTTTCAGTGCCCGCGCCGAGGCCTGGATGATGCGCTCGTTGGCCTGGTGGGGGATGAACAGCTCGATGTCGTCCAACGATAGCCCAGCCCGCTCGCAAACCAGGCGAGATGCTCTGGGCATGATGTTGACGGCGAAGCGGAATACCGGGCGGCCCTCCATGCGCAGGAAGTGCAGACCCTGGGCCACGGTGTCCGCGCTGGTCGGCCGGCGGCAACCCCCGGCGGGCACGTACAGCAGCTCTGCCCCGGAGCCATCCGCGCCCATCACCGAGGCCAGCACCCCTCCGGGCGACTCGCTGGCTTGCAAGACCACTGCCCCTGCCCCGTCGCCGAAAAGCACGCAGGTTCCCCGATCCGACCAATCAATGGCGTGCGAGATGGTCTCCGCCCCGATGACGAGTATCGTGTCGTACGTGCCCGCCTCGATCAGCCCGCTGGCCACGCTCAATCCGTACACGAACCCCGAGCAGCCTGCCGCCAGGTCGAAGGCCCCGGCCCGCGTGGCTCCCAGCGCGTCCTGCACCAGGCACGCCGTGGCCGGCGTGGGGTAGTCGGGTGAGGCAGTGGCCACGATTATCAAATCAATCTGGTCGGGCGTCACGTTGGCCACCTCCAGGGCGGCCTGGGCGGCGCGTAGGCCCATCGTGGCCGTCGTCTCGCCCTCGCCGACGATGTGTCGTGTTTGGATACCCGTGCGCGTGCGGATCCATTCGTCCGAGGTGTCCACCATACGGGACAGGTCGTCATTGGTGAGCACGTTTTCCGGGGCATACTTGCCCCAACCGATAATGTGGGCGTATCTCTTCATGATTCTCCTAAAAACCCGCTGACCCCGGTGTCTTTCGTGGCAAACAAAAATCTCCTTGACACAACGTGAGGCCTGAGTGATCGAGTCACGCTGGTTACGTCCAGCCAATCCTCAGAAGACTTCTTCGTCGTGAGGAGATAGATGGGCCTAAATCTCCCATTTGCGGAAGGCGAGGCAGGCGTTGTGCCCCCCGAAGCCAAACGAATTAGACAGAGCCACGCGGGGATTGATCTTCCGGGCCTGGTTGGGCACGTAATCCAGGTCGCACTCCGGGTCAGGATGCTCGTAGTTAATGGTCGGGTGGACGATGCCGGTCTCCAACGCTTTGACGGTGGCGATGGCCTCCACCGCTCCCGCTGCACCCATCAGGTGCCCGATCATGGACTTGGTCGAGCTCACCGCCAGCCGGTCGGCGTGCTTGCCGAACACGGCGCGGATGGCCCGTGTCTCGGTTTTGTCGTTGAGAGATGTGCTGGTGCCGTGAGCGTTGATGTAGTCTACCTCCTCTGGCTTCAGGCCGGCGCTGTGCAGGGCCAGGCGCATTGCCTCGGCCGCACCCCGTCCCTCCTCGTCCGGAGCGGTGATGTGAGTCGCGTCCGAAGTTGACCCGTAGCCGATGACCTCGGCGTAGATGTGCACGCCACGGGCCTCGGCGTGTTCGCGGCTCTCCAGGATCAGGATGGCCGCTCCTTCGCCGGGCAGGAAGCCGTCGCGTTCCGCGTCAAAGGGGCGCGAGGCGCGCTGTGGCTCGTCGTTGCGCGTGGAGAGCGCCCCCATGATGCTGAAGCTGGCCACGGCCACCGGCACCAGAGGCGCTTCACTGCCACCGCAGATCATCACCTCGGCGTCGCCCCGGCGGATGAGGGACGCTGCCTCGCCGATGGCGTTAGTGCCCGTGGCGCAGGCCGAGATCACGGCGAAACTCGGCCCGGTGATCCCGTGGACGATGGCCACCTGCGCGGCAGCCGCGTTGGGCATGATCATCGGGATGGTGAAGGGGCTGAGCCGACGCGGTCCCCGTGTCTCCAGAGTTTTAGCCTGGGCCAGCAGCGTGCCAACGCCGCCGATCCCCGTGCCGATGATTATCCCGATGCGCCCGGCATCCCATTCCTCGGCGCGCAGCCCCGCATCCTGCAAGGCTTCCTGGGTGGCGACCAGCGCGAACTGGGTGAAGCGGTCCATGCGCCGCGCCTCCCGGCGTCCGAAGAACGCCACCGGGTCGAAGTTCTTGACCTCGGCAGCGATGCGTGTGTTTAGATTCGAGGCATCGAAGTGGGTGATGGGGCCCGCGCCGGAGCGCCCCTCGACCAGGGCAGCCCAGGTGGTGGGCACGTCGGAACCCACGGGGGTGATGGCCCCCAGGCCGGTGATCACTACTTGCCGTTCCATGAAAATAGACCTCCCTTCGGCTTTCTTCGACTTCGTTCAGGGCAAGCCCTTTGGGTTTGGCGGGCCTTTGGCGTGAGCGCCCAGTCGAATGTTGCGGCCGACACTGTCGCCAGACCGACTAGCCGATTTTTTGATTGCACCGGCTCTTTCGGGCTGGTGCGGATGACTACATACAATAACACCAAAGGGGGGCAAAGGTTGTGCCCCTTTCAGATCTCTGACTCGTAGCCCGAAAGTGAACGTTCGGACGGGTTTGGCACCAACATTCTACGGGGGGACCGCCGGAGATTCGCGGCTTGACAAATCGCCCGGAGTGAGTATAATGGCATCGTCAACAATTGAGCACTAACACCTTCGGGGCAGGGTGAAATTCCCGACCGGCGGTAGGGTAGGCCCTGTGCCTGCCGAGCCCGCGAACCGCGCAAGCGGCCGATCCGGTGAAGGCAGCAGATCCGCTGCCCAGTCCGGAGCCGACAGTGAAAGTCTGGATGGGAGAAGGTGAGCTGTAACGCCATGCCTGGCGGCATACGCGATGTTTGCGCCCCGAAGACCTTATGGCCTTCGGGGTTTTCATTGTGCCGTCTATTCCTGCCCCGTGGGTAGTGTCTTGCCCCACGGGGCGTTCCTTTTACTCGAAAGGCGGTATAGATGTTCAGCGGCATTGTGGAAGAGGTGGGCACGGTGCGACGCCTGGAGCGCCGGGGAGCTTTGGCAATGCTGGAGGTGGCCGCTCAGCGGGCGTTAGAGGAAACGCAGCTTGGCGACAGCATTGCCATCAACGGCGCTTGTCTGACGGTGACGAAGATGATGGCTGATCACTTCGCCGTGGACTTGACTCCGGAGACCCTGCGGCGCACTAATCTGGGTGCCCTGCGGCCGGGCAGTCGCGTCAACTTGGAACGCAGTCTGGCGATGGGGGCGCGCATCGGCGGCCACTTTGTGCAAGGGCACGTGGATGACGTCGGCACGGTGCGCGCCTTGAAGCCTGAGGGGGAGGCCGTTCTCATCACCTTCACCGCACCACCCCTGGTGATGCGCTACGTGGTGACTAAGGGGTTCATTGCCGTGGATGGGATGAGCCTGACGGTGGTGGACCGGCTGGCGGATGGCTTCACCGTCTCCTTCATCCCGCACACCCTGGCCCACACGATCGCCGGTGGCTACCGGGTGGGCACGTCGGTCAACATCGAGGCGGACATCCTGGGCAAGTACGTCGAGCGGTTTCTCTTGGCCCAGGGGACAGAACCCACACTCAGCCGCGAGTTCCTGGCACGGCATGGATTTCTAGATTGAGGAGGCAACAATGGCTATGGCGACGGTTCCAGAGGCTTTGGAAGACTTGCGGGCCGGACGCATGGTTATCGTGGTAGACGACGCGGACCGTGAGAACGAAGGGGACCTGGTGCTGGCGGCAGAGAAAGCCACACCCGAGGCGATCAACTTCATCACCCTTCACGGGCGTGGACTGATCTGCGTCGCCCTGCCCGCCGAACGGCTGGACGAGTTGCGCATTCCTATGATGACGGTTCCTGATGCCAACACCTCCCGTTTCGGCACGGCCTTTACTGTCTCCGTGGACGCACGGCACGGGATCACGACGGGTATCTCTGCTTACGACCGGGCAGTCACCGTGCGGACGCTGGCCGATCCGGCCACAAAACCGGAGGACTTGGCGATGCCGGGCCATATCTTCCCCTTGCGGGCACGCGAGGGTGGGGTGTTGGTCCGCGCTGGTCACACCGAAGCAGCGGTAGACCTGGCCCGCCTGGCCAAGTTGACCCCGGCCGGCGTCATTTGCGAGATTCTGGCCGAGGATGGCAGCATGGCCCGTCTGCCGCAACTGGAGGTCTTCGCCGCCACCCACGGGCTGAAAATCATCAGCATCGCTGACCTGATCGCCTACCGCCGGCGGCACGAGAAATCGGTACGTCGCGTAACTCAGAGCCGTCTGCCAACCCGCCACGGTGACTTCACTGTGCTGGACTAGGAGGACATCGCCACCGGGATGTACCGCCTGGTCCTGCGGGAGAAATTGGGACATTTGCTGGGGGTTTAAACAAAAGACTATGGAGGAAAAGATTATGGGACAGGTATTCGAGGGCAGATTGATTGGGGAGGGACTTCGCTTCGCTCTGGTCGTCGCCCGCTTTAATGCGTTCATCACCGAGAAACTGCTAGAGGGCGCGCGCGATGCCCTGCGGCGGCATGGAGTGGCCGATGAGGACGTTGACGTGGCCTGGGTGCCGGGTTCCTTTGAGATCCCCCTTGTGGCCCAGCAGCTGGCCGAAAGCGGCCGCTACAGTGCCGTCATCTGCCTGGGGGCTGTCATCCGGGGTGCCACGCCTCATTTCGACTACGTGGCGGCCGAGGCTGCCAAGGGGGTGGCGGCTGTGGGATTGAGCACGGGCGTGCCGACGATTTTCGGCGTGCTGACTACTGATACAATTGAACAAGCCATCGAGCGGGCCGGAACCAAAGCGGGAAACAAAGGCTTTGGAGCAGCCATGGCCGCCATCGAGATGGCCGACCTACTGCGGGTGCTGCCGCCAGCCTGAAGCGAGATCCCTGAGTTGAATCGTTATCCGTCTGCAGCCTGCCGACCTATGTGTGTATCTCTGTCCGTCAGTTGGAGGGAAGCACTCGTCTGACGGCAACTATTCGAGAGGCGAGATTGTGGTACGGTTAATTTTGGTACGCCACGGCGAAA
Source organism: Anaerolineae bacterium (assembly GCA_021162125.1). Classification (GTDB taxonomy): domain Bacteria; phylum Chloroflexota; class Anaerolineae; order JACIWR01; family JACIWR01; genus JACIWR01. Next base: position 815 of record JAGGZG010000043.1, on the reverse strand, counting down.
CAGAGTGGAATGCGGAGGGACGCTATCAGGGGTGGACGGACGTGCCTCTTAACGAGACGGGAAAACGGCAGGCGGTGACGCTGGGACGACGTCTGGCCCGAGAGGAGATCCACGCCATCTACGCCAGCGATCTGCGGAGAGCGTGGGAAACGGCAATGATCATCGCCGCGCCCCACGGCCTGCCCGTACGCTCTGAGCGTCGCCTGCGCGAGATAGACTTTGGTATCTGGGAGGGATTAACCTACAGTGAGATCAAGCAGCGCCACCCGCAAATCCTGACTGCCTGGGAAGCTGACCCGCTGGGCGTGGTGTTGCCTGGAGGCGAAAGTCTGGGCCAGGTGTCCACGCGGGTACAGGCAACACTCAAAGACATCGCTCAAGCCCATCAGGATCAAACGGTACTGTTGGTAGCCCACGGCGGATCACTCCAGGTGCTGCTCTGTTTGGCTTTAGGTCTGGTCCCTCAGGCACGCTGGCAGTTTCTCTTGGAAGCTGCCTGTCTGTCGGAGCTATACTTTTACGAGGAGGGCGCTGTGTTGGTCCGTCTGAATGACGGCTATCATTAGCTCCAAGCGGGTCTGTGGCCCGCGTCTTGGGTCTTACGATGCTTCAGAGCACGCCCCGCGCCCGCAGGTCTGCGATCTCCTCCGCGCTGTACCCCAGGGCGCGTAACAACTCGTCGGTGTGCTCTCCCAGGCGGGGTGGTGGGGTGCGCACCGCGCCGGGCGTGTCCGAGAGTTTGATGGGCATGCCCAATTGCGTCAGCAGGCCCTCCACCGGATGCTCCACCTCGATCAGCATCCCCCGTGTCTGCA
>JAGGZG010000304.1 GCA_021162125.1 Anaerolineae bacterium | reverse complement strand
GTGTGGGGGTGTCTGTCGCCGGGGAGGGGACCACTTCGGTGGGCGTGGGGGTGTGTGTGGCAGTGGCGACTGCCTGTACTGTCGGGCTAGGCGTAGCCGTGATGTAGACCACCTTCACGACTTCCGCCTGCGCGGTAGCCAGTATCTCTACCGCCTGGTGGATTTCCTGCTGGATGGTCTGAATCTCGAAAACTATTTCCTGGTTACGCAGGGTGAGGAGGACGATGATGATGAGCAGGAAATTGAACAGGCTGATGAGGAGGATAAAGCGCCATCGGGTATCCAGGTTGAAGCGGCCTCGCAAGTCGTGCCGCAATCCAATTCTGGGACCGTGGTCGTCAAGCATGGCTCAGCCTCGTTCATCACCCCCCAACCCATAAAAGCGTTTCAAGAGTTCCGCAGTCTCAGGGACTTCGGAGTCCTTTTAATAGCCCGGGGGGAATTTGTCGAGTTTAGATTTCGCACCCAATTCGGTGAAAATCTGGCGCGCTCGCTCCAAAAATGTTTTGGCCTGCGCCGTCTCCCCCTGCTCCAGGAACATCATGCCCATCTCGAAGGCGACCAACCCCTGATTGTACTTGTCTCCCAACTCATCGAAGATACTCTGTGCTTCAGTGTAACGGAGGACGGCCTCATCCCACCATCTACGCCGTGCCGCAATCATCCCCTGTACCATGCGGGCGTAAGCGTACTCCGCGCGGGCGTCGGCCTCACTGGCCAGGCGCACGGCCTCCGCGCAGTGCATCTCGGCCTCGTCCAGATCACCCAGGCGGACGTAGAGCTCGCCCATGTGGGATTTCACGGCGGCCATGCGGCTGGTGAAGCCTGCGCCCTTGCTGGTGATCTCCCAGCACTTCTCGAAGAACTCCTTGGCCTGGTCGTAACGCTCGCGCTCCATGTTGATCAGGCCCAGACCCAGGTTGACCACGAACAGGGATTGTGGGCTGCCGGTGGGAGTGATGTAGGCCAGGCTGCGCTGGTAACACTCGTCGGCCTCGGCCCAGCGACCCTGGTTACGGTAGATGTCACCCAGGACGCTGAACACGCGAGAGGTTGCCTTCCGTAAGCCAGCCTGTTCCGCCAGATTCAGGCTCTCTTGCAGATTCTCGATGGCCTTGTTCCAATCGCCCAGGGCGTAGTACGTCTCGCCCAGGGTCTCGTAGATGAAAGACAAGGAAGAGATGTCCTTGCACTCGTCGGCCAATGCCTTGCCTTTCTCCAGGTATTCCAGCGCCTGCAAATAGCGCCCGGTCAGCTTTGCCTGCCATCCCAGGTTCTGATACAGTTTGGCCTGGGTAGCCAGATCGCCAGTTTCACGGCTGATCTCCAGGCTGCGCAGCCAGTGATCCTCGGCCAATTTATTCTCGCCCTGGCGGAAATAGCGGATGCCGGCGAAATACAACAGACGGGCCAATTCATCTGGATCTAACAATTTCTCGGCCAACTCGAAGGCTTTCTCAGTCCAGACTTTCGCCTCGCCCAGTCTGCCCTGGTGCCAGTAGACCCGGCCAATCTCGTTGTAGATACGCACCAACTCATTGTGCTCGATGCCTTCCAGGTATTGAAGGCCCAGTTGGAACTGGTGCAAAGCTTGCTCGTAGTCACCTCTCTCGACGAGTATCTGCCCGATTTTGCGGCTCAACTCGGCTATTTTCACGTGCTCGGTAGATACCTGGCTGAATTCCATTGCTAGCTGCCTCCTCACGCTTGTATCGGGAAGCTACGGGTACAGCCTTTCCAAATCATCGGGTTCAATCAGGGCTGAGACCCGTAAGGGATAATGCGAGTAATAACCTGGGTGTGGGTAATGGTCTCTGTACGGATTAGTTCCTCATACACCATGCGTGTGGCCTGGAGGGTGATGACCTCCCTTTTGAGTTCACCTTGTTGCAGGGACAGGAGCAAGGTGGAGATCAAAAGAACGTTAAACACAAGGATCAGAACGACGAACCGCATCCGGCCACCAAGCAGGTTCGTCGGTAAGCGGATATTATCCAGACGAATCTCGGTGCGCGATTTCATGTCATTCCTCGGCTGCGCGACTCGTGCGATCCTCGTACAGGCAAATCCGGTTCTTGCCCATTCGTTTGGCCAGGTAGGCGGCGCGGTCGGCCTTTTTGATCAGGCCGGAGACGTCACGTGCGTCGTCCGGGAAGACAGCGATACCCACGCTGATAGTTGCCCGCACTTCTGCCCCCTGGTCGGTGGTGAACACGTACTTCTCGACGGCGCTACGTATACGCTCGGCCACCTCCTGCGCCTGGGCTTCGTCCGCACCAGGCAGCAGGGCCACAAACTCCTCCCCGCCGTACCTGGCCACCAGGTTGCCGTCGGCCGTGGATTCTTTTAGCACCTGGGCCACGCCTTGCAGCACCAGATCACCGACCTGGTGCCCATAAGTGTTATTGACCACCCGGAAATCGTCAATGTCCGCCAGAAGAAGGGCAGCCCGGTGCTGAGTGAGCTGCACACGACCCAGCGTGCGTTGCGCGCGCTGCCGGAAGGCAGTCTGATTCATGAGGCCCAACTGGCGGTCAGTTTCCGCCAGTTGCTGGCTACGCTCGTAGAGTTGGGCATTCTTGAGTACGATGCCCGCCTGGTTGGCCAGAATGCTGATCAGCCGGAAGTTCTCGGCGTTAAAGGGTCGCTTATGGCGGACGAGGACGAGCAGCCCAACCAGGTCCGATTCGGCCAGCAAGGGCACAATGAGTAGCGCGGTGTGCCGTGGCCACCGCTCCTCTGCAGGAGACCGTCCCTCTGCCAGGCTGATGTCATTCACGATGCGGCCCTGTACCGAGCTGATCACCTGGCCCAGAACCCCCTCACCAGAGAGGATCACCGGCGGAGCCAGACCGCTTTCATCATCGATAACCAGGACGAACTCGTTGGCCTCGGGGTTGTACGAGTAGACCAGGCATTGGTCACAGGAGACCAGTTGATCGAGGCTGTTGGCAATGCCCCGGGCCACGACCTGCACAGTCTCCTCCTGGCTCAACGCGGCCATGAACCCCTGTGAGATTCTGTACAGGGTGCGTACCTCGCCATAGGCGGTGTCAATGTTAATGTACAAGCGGAACGCCGCCAGAACCGCAAACAGTGGGACGAGTCCCATCAACAAAGCGGGAAAGGAGAATTGGCGCAAGCCGTACAAGTAATAAATGAGCAAGGGCAAGGGGGCAAGCAAAAAAGCCACCAGGGGGTCGGTTTTGGGAAACCGCTCCTCAACGGCGGTTACAATTATCCGGTTGCGGGGCCAGACCAGGATAGTGGAGAGAAGAGAATAAGTAAAGGTGTAAGCGACTACCGCCGGCAGGTGAAAGGTGCGCACTCCCCACGGCGATACGGTCTCACTGACCAGTACAAACACCGCCCCGGCAATAAGGCTCACCAGGGCGTATTGGCCCACATAAAAAATCACCCTGCCCGGGCGTTGGCGGCGCAATACCCCGTAACCTACAAGGGAGCCGGCGACAATCACCTCCGTGGCTTGGACAACCTGATCCCAGGCTGTGGCCGCGTCGTCTCGCCGGATTAGAAGTGCCAACAAGACGGCCACGAAACTCATGGTCGTACTGTTGCCTTGCGGCAGACGTACGACCATCCATTCCGCCAGGATAGCGATTGTAGCCAGCAGGAGCACCGTTGGACTCCAGATGGGACCATGCTGCACTCCAACGACTACCAGGGCTCCCAGGCCGAGGACGGCGATGACGTAAGGATAGATTCTAGCGAGAAAAGAGCCCTTTTCCATTGTACGTCGCTCTGGCCCCCCACGTAGCACCTCCCCCCGGTTACTGCGTGTTCTGCTCTTAATATACATGAGAAATGAGAAAGTGTCAAGACCGTCAACGTAGAAATCAGGGGCAGAATCCGAGTCTACCGCTTGCCCTGCACCTCTTCTGCCAGGCGCTGGAAGAATGCGACCATGAAACGGTGACGATCGGCGGCAATCTGGCGGGCAGCAGCGGTAAACAGGCCATCCTTCAGGCGGCTCAGCTTGAAGGCAAACTCGTGAACCGGCGTATGTCCCCCCCCACCATCGGCAGGGTCTTCGGCGAGATCGGCCCACAGACGCTGACCCTCGCGCCCGGCGACCGCGTAGGCGCGCGCTACCCCGATGGCCCCGATGGCGTCGAGCTTGTCCGCGTCGTACAGCACCCGCGCTTCCAGGCTCTGTGGATCGGGGCCGCGCCGAAAGCGGTGCGCGGCAATGGCCTCGGCCACGGCCTCCACCCTATCCTGGGGATGCCCACGCAGGATCTCCCGCGCCCGTGCTGCTCCAATGCGGGCGTGGCAGCCATCACCCCGCTCCTCCCCAACCCGACCCACGTCGTGCAGCAGGGCCGCGGCACGCACGATCTCCAGATCAGCGCCCTCTGCCCGGGCGATGCGTTCGGCCAGGGCCAACACACGCAGTACGTGGTCAAAATTGTGAGCCGCATCCGCCTCGGCGTAGTACTGCCGCGCCTCTTCAACAGTGATCACCGCGCTCGCTCTCCTTCCTCCTCGTCAGCATCGGTCTTATAGGCCAGGCAGGTATCGGCCAGGAAGAGCTTGCCCAGTTGAATTTGCTCTTCCTCGGTGAGCTGCTCCAATTGCTGCCAGTCGGTGAGGCCGCTGCCGTACCCGACGAGGAAGGGAAAAACCAGGCGCACAGCGCTCATCACCGTCTCTACCAGGTGAACGCAGCCCGTGTTCCTGCCCACGGCAGCCGATACTTCTTTCGCGATCCCCCGCTTGACGGTCAGGCCCTTCAGTCGCTCTAGATTCGCCAGGGTCTGCTGGCAGATGCTGAAGGGCACTTTGAGCATCTCCCCGCTGGCGTCCACAATCTGCCTGTTCGCCGCGTCAATGATCAACTGCACACGGATGCTGTGATCCAGGTCCAGCATGGTGGACCAGAGCATGATCTGATCATCATCCATGCGGTGCACCGATACGTTGATGTTTCGTTGATAAAGGTCCATCACGGGGGACTCCTTTTGAGTAACTGCGCTAAAAGCTGCCCGAAAAATCAAGAGGAAGATGCAAACCACCAAGACACAAAGGCACCAAGTGGCATAAAAAGCAAATCACGTCTCTGGTTCTTGGCGACTTGGTGCCTTGTGGTGAATTCTAAGGCTCCCACTCCACCGCGTCGCTCACCGGCTGTCCCTGTGCGTCCAACACGGGCACGTTCGCTACATCGGGGTAGGTGTACATGCCGGTGCGTACCCGGAAGGGACCCGGCGGGGCGTCGGCGGCGATTTCGACATCAAACCAGCTCACGATCAGATCGCCCGCCCGCCACGCACGGGTGGGGTATCCGGGGCCGTCGCGCTGTCCCCAGCGACGGCCCTCCTCGTCCACCAGGTGGTTGAAGAAGTGATAGTCGGCGCTGTCCGGCGCCGGCGGAGAGACCCACCACAGAAACAGTCGGACGGTGCGGCCGGGGCCCACCTCGCCAAGAGCCTGATGTGCCAGTAGTGCCACCCCGTTGGCGAAGGCCACCGGCGCACCGTCAGAAGCGATCTGGGCTACGATGCGTTCCGGCGCGCCCGCCGGTAAGCGGTAGAAGCGATAAGCCTGCGGGCCACCGCGCACGGATACCGCCTCGGCGGGTAATGCCACCGCGAAGCGGTCCAGCCATGCCACAGCCGGGGTACCGTCCACGTCCGGGATCAGGCAGTATACCGTGTCCAGTTTCGAATCCGGGAAGACCACCGCCTGCCGCGCGTCCACGAAACGCGGTGAGAGATCACCGCCCAGCATGAACTGGAACACGGCCGGAGCCGAAGCGTAGGCTGGATCGTCGCCCCGCGCTAAGATGATTACCTGGGGATTGCCTGCCTCATCTGCCAGCCGGCGGACGGTGGCGGCGGCGGTCACGGCGTACTTCACCGGAGCGCCGTGACCGCCGGACGTGGGGTGGCTATCCACGAAGCGATACCAGGCCAGGGTGAGGTAAACCTGCCAGGCGGCAATCCCGATCAACAGGATGGCCAGCGCCAACGGCAGGCCAATCGCCATGATCCGCCCTCGCTCCCGCGCCCATTTTGCGATCTCCACAACCAGGACGGCGATGATCAGATACGGCACCGGGTAGAGAATGACCAGGTAGTGCGGGTACACCGGTGTGCTGTGGCGTGAGAAGAACAAAACGGGCACGAGCGCCCATAGGAGGAGCAGCACAAAAGCGCGCGCACGCGATGAAGTGCTCACCTCACGCGCGCCCCGCCAGAAGGCGAAAATCCAGATAACCAAGAAAATCACGCCACCCACGAACAATGCCTGTTCGGCCAGGTCCAGCCCACGCAGGTTGACGATACTCGCCAGAAACGCGGGCCCCGACTCGCCCGCCAGCGCGTGCAGGGCCTCTCCACCGACGTTCAACAGCGCGTAATGGATTGCCTGCGGGCCCACCTCGGCCGGCCGGCCGGCCACGGAAAACGCAGCGCGCAGGTTGCCCCAACCGTGCGCGGCGTCGTGGAGCAGATAAGGGGAACACAGCAGGAGTGCCAGTCCCACCCCAACGGCCAGGGGGGCGATGCGCATCTGTTTGTGAAACAGGAGAAGAACGAGGAGTAGCAGGGGGATGAAAGCCAGCGCTGAGAGGTGAATCTGTACCAGGCAGGCCAGGGCAGCGAAAGCTCCTACCAGCGCCCAGGGCCGTTCGGCGACCACGGTGGCGAACAGGGCAATGAAGAAAAGTACCGTGAACGGGGGCAGCAAGTCCTGGGCCCACACCTTGCGCGAGTAAAATACCGCCCACGGGCTGACGGCGAAAAGCAGCGCAGCCAGCAACCCCACCCCGTCACCAAAGTAGCGCCGCCCCAGCCAGAAGCAGCCCAGTACAGCCCCCACGTTGAGCAGGGCTACGAACCCCGAAGCCAGAATCGGATCGCGGGCCACGGCCACCGGCAGGGCCATCAGGATGACGGCCAGTGGCGGATTGGCGATGCCCACCGAGGAGCCAATGCCCGTGGCCGGCAGGCGACCGGAGTCCACGAACTCCGCTGCGCAGTTGCAGACCAGGGCCTCGTCGAACTTGAACTCGGTGAGCTCCAGGTGGCCCAGGCGCAAAGCCGCCGCCAGAAGCAGGATACCGATCAGGACAATGGTTGTCCGCCAGCGTCTCACCTCGCCCTCCAGCTCGCTTCTCGCACCCGGCGGACGACGTCCATGTAGCGCTGCACTCGCTCCAGGTCCACCGGATTCTCGCAAACGCCATCCTTTTTCAGGCTGGAACCCACGATGGCACCGTCGGCGTACTGCAAGAAGTCGGCGATGTTGTCGGCGTTAGTGCCGCTGCCCATCAGGATGGGGCGCGTGGCCAGTTCCCTGGCGCGGCGTACTTTCTCCAGTTCAGGCGCGGCGCCGGTCATCTTCCCGGAGACGATGAGTGCATCGGCCAGGTAGAACTCCGTCCACTCGATGTGGGTGGCCAGGTCAATGCCCGGAAAGCGAACCGAGTGTTTTTTATCCACATCGGCGAAGATTTTGATGTGCTCGGCGTGCAGGGCCTGGCGAGCGCGTAGGAGTTCCGCCGCGCAGCCGTGGTCGAACTCCCCGGTATCCCACACCTGGGCCCCGGTGAGTAAGCACACCCGGATGAACGACGCCCCGGCGGCCACGGCGATGGACAGGGTCACCCGGCCACCGTTGTGCACCACGTTGATCCCCACCGGCACGTCCACCGCCTCGACGACAGCCCGCGCGGCCACGGCCTGGGCGGTCATCTCCTCCGGCGGGATGTCGTGCTGGACGTAGAAGGGCACGTCCCACATGTTCTCCACCATCAGCGCGTCCACACCGCCTTTGAGCAGGGTCTCGGCGTCACGCAAAGCCTCGTCAACGATGCGCTGCATCCCGTAGCCGATGTAGCCCGGCGCGCCGGGCAGGGGCCACAGGTGCACCATCCCGATGATGGGCTTGCGCACGCCGAAAAAGTCCTCTAGCGACTTGATGCGCACACTGTCCAATCGTTCACGCCATTCTACTGTCATGTTTTGCCTCCGATGTTGTAATCAGTACTTTTGCAGATTTCACAAAGTGGCTATGCATGGATCGCGCCCCCCTCTAGCTCCCCCCGTTCCACGGGGGGAGGACAGGCTTCCCCCCTGCGGGCGGGGGGGAC
>JAGGZG010000348.1 GCA_021162125.1 Anaerolineae bacterium | reverse complement strand
GTACAATACCACTCGCGTGGTGAGCGTAGCCGAGTGGTCTAAGGCATCTGGTTGTGGCCCAGAAGAACGTGGGTTCGAATCCCACCGCTCACCCCAACCCACCCTCCCGCAGGTTCCTAACCTGCGGGAGGGTTTAATCCCGCGCCTGTAGCTCAATGGACAGAGCGGCTGACTTCGAATCAGTAGGCTGGGGGTTCGAGTCCCTCCAGGCGCGCCTCTTTTTTTGCCCCAATCTCTCCAGTGCGTCCCCTATCCTCACCAGCGCCCGCTCAATGTTCTCCAGCGAATTGGCGTACGAGAGGCGCAGATACCCCTCCCCATACCGCCCAAAAGCCGTGCCAGGCAGCACGGCGACCCCGGCCTGATCCAGCAGGTAGGCTGCCATCTCCGCCGAGGTTTTGCCAAAGGATTTCATGTTGGGGAAGGCGTAGAACGCACCCTGAGGCTTCTGGCAGGTGATGCCGGATATGGCGTTCAGCCCCTCCACGATAGCATCCCGGCGCAGCCGGAACTGCGCGATCATCCTGTCTACCGCGTCCTGCGGGCCGGTGAGAGCTGCCAGCCCCGCGTACTGGGTGAACGTCGCCGTGCAGCCAACCGAGTGGGTCAACAGTGGCCCCATGGCCTCGGCAACTTCGGCGGGCATCACCCCGTACCCCAGCCGCCAGCCGGTCATCGCGTAGGTCTTGCTGAAGCCGTCTAGCAATACGGTGCGCTCCAGCATGCCCGGCAGCGAGATGATGCTCTCGTGCTCGCCGTCGTATACCAGCCGCGAGTAAATTTCGTCGCTCAGCACCCAGGCATCGCGGGATCGTGCGGCCTCGGCGATGCGCTCCAGGTCCTGCCGGGGGATGATGCTGCCGGTGGGATTGGACGGTGAGTTAAGGATGATGAGCCGCGTCCGATCCGAGAGTGACTGCTCGAAGGCCACCATGTCGAAGCTGAAGTCGTTTTCCTCCAGCAACGGCACCGGGCGAGGCACTGCTCCCAGGAAACGGGTTACCGACTCGTAGGTGGGGAAGCCGGGGTCGGGGTAAATCACCTCGTCGCCGGGTTCGACCAGAGCTAGCATGGGGAAGAAAATCCCCGGTTTTCCACCGGGCATGATGACCACGTTCTGCGGCCCGACCTCTACCCCTCGCGTGCGGCTGATTTCCGTGGCGACGGCAGCGCGCAGGGTGGGGATGCCCAATGGCGGGTTGTAACGGGTCAGGCCGGTGGCGATGGCGCGGATGCCGGCCAGTGCCGCGCTGGGCACAGTGTCAAAGTCGGGCTGTCCAATCTCCAGGTGAATGATCTCGCGCCCCTGCGATTCCAGTGCCTGGGCGCGGGCCAGCATCTCGTAAGCACCCTCGGCCTTGAGTTGGTACATGCGTTCCGCAAGTCTCAAGTTACTCCTCCTTAGCTCACGCTATTCCCAATAGGTCTTTGGCTTTCTCCACGGCGGTGGAGGCATTGGCCGCGTATCCGTCCGCGCCGATCTCCGCAGCGTACTTCTGGGTCACCGGTGCTCCACCGACTATCACCTTGATCTGGTTACGCAGACCAGCCTGGCGCAGGGCCTCAATCACGCCTTTCATCTCCACCATCGTGGTGGTCAGGAGCGCAGACAGCCCCACCACGTCCGGCTGCTTGGTTTTGACCGCCGCGACGAACTCCTTGGCCGGGACGTCCACACCCAGGTCGTGGACCTCGAACCCAGCGCCCTCCATCATCATAGCCACCAGGTTCTTGCCAATGTCGTGCAAATCCCCTTTGACGGTGCCGATGACCAGCCTGCCGGTGGCCGGGATCTCGCTCTCGGCCAGCAGAGGCTTGAGGACTCTCATCCCGGCGTGCATGGCCCGCGCGGCAATGAGCACCTCGGGCACGAAGAGAATGCCATCGCGGAAGTCTTTGCCCACAGCGTTCATCCCGGCGATGAGGCCGTTTTCGAGCACTTCGGCCGGGGTGAGCCCGTTATCCAGAGCTTTCTGGGTGAGTGCAGCCACCGATTCAGCGTCACCGTTGTACAGGTCTTCGGCCAACTTCTTGAGCAACTCGGACACGGTGTGTGTTTTCTCCTCTGCGTTCTGAAAGAATCAATCCTCCCGCAGGTTCCTACTTGCGGAGGGATTGAGAACTATCAACCCAACGTCACCCCTGGTGGGTGACCATACAACGAGAAGCCTGCAGGAGGGTTAGTCGCCTTCTAGTCACACTGTGATCAGGTCTTTGAGCCGTTCAAAGAGCTTGTCCCCGATGCCGGATACGTTTTTGATCTCTTCGATGGACTGGAAGGGGCCGTTGGCCTGGCGATATTCGATGATCCGTTGGGCGATGGCTGGCCCGATGCCCGGCAGGGTATCAAGTTCTTCGGCGGTAGCGGTGTTGATGTTCACCTTGCCCGTGGGCTGCACACTGCTGGAGGTGGTTGACGGCAGGGGGGCTGGCAGAGGGATTGGCGGATTCTCCTCGCCGAGCCGGGGGACGTAAATCTGCTGTTGGTCGTACACCTGCTGAGCCAAGTTGATGCGGTTGAGATCGGCGTTGCTGGTGGCTCCGCCGGCAGCGACGAGCGCATCACGGATGATGCTGCCTGTCGCTAGCAGGTACACATCGGGATGGACGACCGCGCCAGTGACGTACACCCGTAGCGGCGCTGGAGTGGGAGTCACCGTGGGTTCCGGGAGAGGCGTGGAAGTCGGAGTGGTGATGACGATGGCTGGCGGGGCAGGGCGGCGCAAGAAGAGGACCATACCTCCACTGATGAGCAGGTAAACCAGGGTGATCAGAATGTAACCCCGATACCGCTGTAGCCAGTCGCTCATCTCCCCCCCTCCTGAAAGCGACGAGGCACGTTGTCTCCCGCGTTTGGCCCATTATCAGTAGTTGAGAAATCCGCCCCCCGCCCGGCGCTGAAGCGCCAGGCTCAGCAGCAGAAGCCTGCTGAAGCAGGCTGTGGTGGCCTCGGAGCCGCCGTCCACATTGGCAAAGGGTGCTTCAGCACTCTTCGCCCGCTCAGCCTGGACGTTCACGTCCAGGCGACGCGGCAGCAGCACCGACTTTTCTCAAGTACTGATTATATCGCAAAGCGCTGTCTGATGCAAGGAGACGTATTCCTTTTCCCCCGGGGATAGCGCCAACTTATTGCGCCCCTGCCCTCAGCCCTCTCAGCGACGGGGTTCCAGGTTGAAGGTCATTCCGGTGATCTTCCATTTCCCATCTCGGAAAGCGAAAGTCCACTGTTCTCCACGGGGTGAGAGTTCATCACCGATCTTCGTTGTGCCCGTCATCACTGCTTCAGGCCCTTTGATCGTCAGGGCGGTATCCACGGGGCCTACCTCATTGAGATAGAGCGGAAAGAGAATGGTGGTGTAATACGAGAGGACCGCATCCAGCCCACGCCACACATGGTCATCGGTGGGATCATCGGGTGTGTGATTGGCATCGCGGATCACGCCGTCCTCCGCCCAGATGTCGAGTAGGCCTTGAACGTCGTCGGCGACCACCGCGGCCCGATGTGTGGCGATCAACTCGGCGATGGCTTGTGCTGCATCCGGCGTCGGTGTGAAGTCCGCTGGCGATGGGGGCAATGAAGGTGGCGGGGTGAGACATCCGGCCAGAATCAAGGAAGCGAGTGCAATGCAGAGATTCAACGAACGGCCCAGTTTCATGCCGGCCCCCCGCTCATCCTACCGCCTACCCTTCCGCAAGTTGGCGAACACTCTCTCGCCGGGTTGGAATATGCAAGGGGACTTCTAATCTGCAGGAGGGCGAGTGGTTATTTTTCTTCCTCATCCCAGGTGATTACCAGAGGCTCTAGCTCTGCTTTTTCCGAGCTATAAGCAGTCGTAGAACCGTCATCGGGGTGGACTTTCCAGAGCTTGAAGTTGTCGAAATACACGCCGGTGTAACCTATCTCGTACTTGTCGTGGATGAACCCCACCCGTCGTTCCCCGGTGTAACTGCCCTCTGAGCCTGCCCAGATTAAGTTGCCGTTCAGATACACTTTGATGCTCGTCCCAACACGCTCCACTTTCAGATGATTGACCTCGTACTCGGGATTAGCTCCACAAGGACCCCAGTCGGGGTTCCGCAGGTAAGGGCTACCGCCACCATCGAGGTCGTATTTGCGCACGGCACACCAGTGGTCATCGTTGTTGTAGGCCAGGGAGAACATGTAGAACTGGTGCAGGTTATCACTGGCGCCGAACACCAGCCCCGCCGAAGCCAGGTACGCATCGTCGCAGAACATCATATCAGCTTCGATGATGTAGTCACCGGGCGCGTGCAGCCCCGGCGAGGCCACTATACGACGCGCGTGGGCGATGCGCATGAAATACTTATTCGGTAGATTAAATTTGCCGGGATAGTAACCGATGATGTATTTACGCTCATCTTCTTCATCCCCCCACACAGTCTCGTGAGGCCAGCCGCTCGTTGGATCACTGAAGTCGTCGCTGAATTGCAGACAGGGCCATACAGGGCAGAAATCTTTGGCAATTATGGGGAAGTAATACAGGTAGGTGTCTTGTGGTTGCTGTGCCGGTTGCTGAGAGGTGTCCAACGCCTGCAGATCCACTGATCCCTCTATGAGTTCCGAAGCTGCGCTGGGCGACGGGGCGTGGAGCGAAATTCCCAGGGCGAGAAACAACGTGGTCCCAAGAAGTGTGATCCCGATCAATAGCCGAAATCTCGTGATGAAATTTGCCTTGTGGTCCAAGGGGTTACCTCCTGTGTTACATTGTGATTTGTATTCCACCCGGCGGACCGGGCAGGTGCACGGACGATATTCTACAGGCATTTTCAGGAGTTGTCAAACTTCTGGGTAATCGCTGTGCTATGCCCTGTGGTGTGACGCCTGCAATTGACCTTCCTTGCCAACTCTGCTATACTTGGGAGGAATCGGGCTAACGAGGAGCACGCAACGAAAATTGGTCTCCGGTGTTTCTTTATATAGAGCACTGGAGGGGCGGTTGGGAGGAGTCTGTCCAGTGTCCATCGAGGAGAACGAGGCGGCATTAGTGGAGAGGGCCAAAGAGGACCCCGCCGCTTTTGGTCTGTTGTACCAACGCTATGTGAAGAAAATCTACAACTACGTCTATTATCGCACGGGAAATCATCATGACGCAGAAGACCTGACTGCGCGCACTTTCTATCACGCCCTGAGCAACTTGGATCGCTATCAGAACCGAGGGGTGCCATTTTCTGCCTGGCTGTACCGCATCGCCCATAACCAGGTAGCCAACTGGCATCGTGATCGCAGCCGCCGCAAGGTGATCGCTCTGGACGAGGTGGTCGTGGCCAGTCAGCGCAAGGTTGCGCCAGAAAGCCTTATAGAGAGCGAAGAGGAACGCAATGCTCTTCTGAAAGCCATCAGGCAATTGCCTTCTGATAGGCAGCAGCTCCTCATCCTCAAGTTTACCGCTGGACTGTCCAATGTGGAAATAGGGCGGGTGATGGGACGCAGTGAGGGGGCGATTAAGTCTTTGTATCATCGCACGTTGCTGGCCCTGCGGGAGAAACTTGCTGGTGAGATGGACGTGGATGGAGAGAAGATCTGACTCTGTACATGGCAGTAGCTGGACATGCGTGTAGGCAAGGAGCGCAGGTTATGGAAGAAAAGATGATAAGGGAAATACTGGCCCTGCAAGCGAATGACCTGAATGCAGGTGAAGAGGACCCTCAGACGTACTTGGCCATGGTTTCCGGACAGCAGGACGAACTGGAGTCTCTGATGACTGTGGCGGCCAGGGTGAAACAGGCTCTTTTGCCGGTGGAACCCTCGTCGGCTTTCGTGCGAAGTTTGCGCCGAAGCTTGCTGGCCATGACCGGACGCAAGCGGTCGGGAGCTTCGTTGTTGGCCAAGCGCGGCTTGCTGATTGGGGCGGCAGCACTGGGCTCGGCGCTATCTGTAGCGGGGATCATTGCTTACGTGGTATACGCGCGGGCTAATGCCGGAGCGAGGACTCCGGTTCACGGGTAATGCGTGCCCTTGTGGAGGCCATGTTCCCATCTATTCCGTATTTTTTAAGGTTGATAGGCGGAAAAGTTGGTATCTGGTCGTAGAGAGCTATTCATTCCCCTAGAGGCACGTTTTGGCATACCGCATGTTGTGCTGGGCGTCGTAAGCACTACAACAGGTGGTATGCTTCCTAGCCACAACTGAGTAATCTAAAAAGTACTTGACACAATTGCATATATAGTAGTATAATACTCAGATGCAAATAGATTAGCAACCCAATTTGCGTAGCGGATAGGCCTGCGGATTGGGTTTTTTGCTGTGTGAATTGAGTCCCCTTCCGACTTCCCCCCCTGCAATGGCGCGGGCCCAGCGGCGTGCCTGGCAATCCAGGCGGAAACGTGACTTGTCTGGTTCAACCCGGGGATATAGTCGCCGACGGAAGCATCGAAGGCTCAGCCCAGATTTCTTCAGATCCCCCGAAAGATGACAATGCAGAACATCCCCTTCGCCTAGGGATTTATGCCCCTGGCAGAAATGTCCTGGTGTCATCGTGTGGTGTGGATAAAGGAGCGAGTAGATAATGACTTGGAATGCGAAGTATAAGTCATACGCCCGCATCGCGGACGTGCATCCACTTCCTGAGTTGATCGAGATACAACGAAACTCGTTCGAGTGGTTCAAAAAAGAAGGGCTGCGGGAACTGCTGGATGAGATCTCTCCCATTGTAAGCTTTAATGGGGTTATCTCGCTGCACTTCCCGTCCCATCGCGATCCGGTCAGCCGGCAATTGGGCTTGTCCTATTATTTTGAAGAGCCAAAGTACGGGGAGCAAGAATGTCTGGAACGCGATATGACTTTCGCCTCTCCCCTGTACGTTGAGGTTGACCTTTACAACCGTGAGACTGATGAGCACGTCCGCTCCAAAATCTTTCTGGGCGATTTCCCGCTGATGACCGAGAATGGTACGTTTATCATTAACGGCACTGAGCGGGTGGTGGTCAGCCAGCTCATTCGTTCCCCCGGCGTCTACTTTGATGCTGAGGAGGATCGTACCACCGGGCGTCTGCTCAGCCAGGCTAAGCTCATCCCTGATAGGGGGGCCTGGATGGAGTTCGAGACCCGCAAAAGCGACTACTTGACGCTAAAGTTTAACCGTAAGCGCACCATCCCGGTGACCATCTTGCTGCGGGCTCTCGCCGCGGTGGACGATGGATTGGAGGACGGTGTGCTTACCGAGGGCAGCGATGGGGAGCTGTTGGAGATTTTCGCCGAATCTGATACCCATCCTAGCCATCGGTACATCGCGGCGACGATTCGCCAGGAGCCCGCGTGGGAGCTCAAGAGTGGGCGCACGATAGCTCAGGAAGCGTTGCTGGAGTTCTACAAGCGCATGCGACCGGGTGATCCGCCCACGTTGGATAACGCCAGGGATTACCTGATCTCGCAGATTTTTGATCAACGACGTTACGATCTTGGGCGGGTAGGGCGTTACAAGCTCAACCAGCGCCTGGGATTGGACATTCCCTCCTACCATCGCACGCTGACCAAGTTGGATCTGATCAAGGTAGTGGAGCGGATGATCCGTGTGAACAACGGCCTGGAGGACCCGGACGATATTGATCACCTGGGCAACCGGCGGGTGAAAACGGTAGGGGAGCTCATTCAGAACAAGTTGCGCATCGGGTTACGGCGCATGGAGCGGGTGGTGCGGGAGCGGATGAGCATTCGCGACGCTGAAGACGTTACTCCCGTAGCGCTGATCAACATCCGGCCGGTGGTGGCCGCCGTCCGCGAGTTCTTTGGCTCCAGTCAGTTGTCCCAGTTCATGGATCAGACCAACCCCCTGACGGAGCTTACCCACAAACGTACGCTGAGCGCGCTGGGGCCAGGGGGGTTGCGCCGCGAGCGGGCCGGCTTTGACGTGCGTGACGTGCACCACTCCCACTACGGGCGCATCTGCCCCATCGAGACCCCGGAGGGGCCGAACATCGGGCTGATTGGCCGCCTGGCCAGCTATGCTCGGGTGAATGAGTACGGTTTCATTGAGACACCGTACCGGAAGGTAGTGCGTACTGTGCCCAATGAGGTCGATAAATTGGTCGGCCAGACGCTCCGTGAGCAGGTCGTGGATCCTGAGAGCGGTGAGGTGGTGGCCGAGGCCGGCGTGGAGGTGACTCCCGAATTGGCTGAGAGGATCGCTGCCCTGCCCCTGGTGGACGAGGTCAAAATCCGGCCCGTGGTGACGAATGAAATCGTTTACCTGACGGCGGACAAGGAGGACCGTTTCACTATTGCCCAGGCCAACGCTGAACTGGATGAGAAAGGCCACTTCGTCGGGAATCGTGTCTCTGTGCGTCGCAGCCAGAGCTTCCTGTTCGAATCGCCAGATAAAATCGATTACATGGACGTATCGCCCAAGCAGGTTGTTGGTATTTCCGCCTCGCTGATTCCCTTCCTGGAGCACGACGATGCCAACCGTGCCTTGATGGGCTCTAATATGCAACGCCAGGCGGTGCCGCTCCTGGCTCCGGAAGTGGCCACGGTGATCACGGGAATGGAATATAGCGCGGCGCGTGATTCTGGGCAGGTGGTCGTGGCTCAGGAGGATGGGGAAGTAGTCAGCGTCACCGGGCAACAAATAGTCGTGGCCAATGAAGATGGGTTACGGACCTATCGGCTGCGCAGGTTCAATCGCTCCAACCAGTCCACCTGCATTGATCAGCGGCCAGTTGTGAGCAAGGGACAGCGGGTCAAGAAAGGTGACGTGCTGGCGGATTCGTCGTCCACCGATCATGGCGCGCTGGCTCTGGGGCAAAACGTGTTCGTTGCCTTCATGTCGTGGGAGGGCAACAACTATGAGGACGCCATCATTATCAGCGAGAGCCTGGTGCGCGAGGACAAGTTCACTTCTATCCACATCGAGAAGCACGAGATCCAAGCGCGTGAGACCAAACTCGGTCCAGAGGAGATCACCCGCGACATCCCCAACGTTGGCGAAGATGCACTCAAGAATCTTGACGAAAACGGCATTGTGCGCATCGGGGCCGAGGTTGGGCCCAGCGACATTCTGGTCGGCAAGATCACCCCCAAAGGTGAGAAGGAGCTCACACCGGAGGAGAAGTTGTTGCGTGCCATTTTCGGTGAGAAGGCGCGAGAGGTCAAAGACTCGTCGCTGCGTATGCCGCACGGTGAGAGGGGCAAGGTGGTGGACGTCAAGATCTTCGATCGCGAGGAGCACCGTGATCTGCAGACGGGCGTCAATCAGCTAGTGCGCGTTAGTGTGGCGCAGCAACGGAAGATCACTGAGGGCGACAAGATGGCTGGCCGGCACGGGAACAAGGGGGTCATCTCCAGGGTAGTGCCTATCGAGGATATGCCGTTCTTGCCAGACGGCACACCGGTAGAGATCATCCTCAACCCGCTGGGCGTGCCGGGCCGGATGAACATCGGGCAGATTCTGGAAACGCACCTGGGCTGGGCGGCTGATCGGCTGGGCTTCCACGCGGTGAGCCCCGTTTTCGATGGAGCGGATGAGGAGGAGATCGAAGCCGAACTGGCACGGGCGTGGATGATAGATAAAGCGTGGGCCGAAGCCACTCGCCGCGCCTGGGATTGGCTCAGGGAAGAGGGCATTGACACCGAATCTCTCGAGAACGACGATGAAGCGCGTCTGGAATATATCCTGCACTGGTTCGAGGAGATTGGCTGTGACTACGACGGAGAGCAGTTGGCCTATGACCAGGTTTATGCCCGGCGGGCGGTGTTACGGGAATGGCTGAAAGAGCGCGGGTATGATCCCCAGGTGCTGCTGGCTTTCGAGGACGATCCTCGATCCATTGTCGAGCAGCGCAGAGATGGTATCCTGGCTGTCGAGGCCTGCCTGCGATTATGGCTGGAGGAACGGGGTGAGGAGGTTCCACCTGATCTGTCCGGTGAAGAACTGAGAGCCTACGCTGAGGAGGTGAGCCGTCGCACTGGCTGGCCCTTACCCACGACCGGTAAGATCATCCTGTATGACGGCAAGACCGGTGAGCCTTTCGACCGACCGGTGACGGTGGGGATGATCCACATGATGAAATTGGCACATCTGGTCGAGGACAAGGTACACGCTCGATCCACAGGGCCTTACTCCCTGGTCACTCAGCAGCCGCTGGGCGGCAAAGCGCAATTCGGTGGGCAGCGGTTCGGTGAGATGGAGGTCTGGGCGCTGGAGGCTTACGGTGCGGCCTATACCCTGCAGGAAATGCTCACCGTGAAATCGGACGATGTGACGGGCCGGGTGAAGACCTACGAGGCCATTGTCAAGGGCGAAGAGGTGAGTGAGCCCGGCGTGCCGGCTTCGTTCCGGGTACTGGTCAAAGAGCTGCAAAGTTTGGGGTTGTCTGTGGAGGCCCTGGGAGAGAACGGTGAGGTGATCGAATTCGGGAAAGAGGAGGAGAAAGAAAGTCTCCCCCGCCTGGGCTCCGGCCTGGGGTTGCTGGGCTTTGGAGGGGACGTAGATAGGATTTGACTTTTTCAGGTTTCTGTAGTAAAATTTTTTTTCGTTGCCTAAAACCACAATCGCACCCAGTCATTCTGAGGAGCGAAGCAAGGAAGAATCGCTTATCAGGAACAGGCTTCGGGCGCTCAGGATGACAGACATTCCGGCCAACTGCGGTTGTGGATTAGAACTACTTTGAGTACGTAGGGACTGATGAGGCCATCACGACTCTTCGATGGCCTCGTTCAGTGGAATGGACGAGGGGTTTGTTAATCCCAAGGGAGGAAAGAATTGCCAACCATCAATCAGTTGGTTAAAAAAGGTCGCTCACGCAAGCGAAGCAAGAGCAAGGCCCCGGCGTTGCTTTACACTTACAATGCGCTGAAGGGCCAGCGTCGGCGGATAAGCAAGGGAGCGCCCCAGAAGCGGGGGGTGTGCACCCAGGTGCGGACGATGACTCCCAAGAAGCCTAACTCGGCGCTGCGCAAGATTGCCCGTGTGCGTCTTACCAATGGCATTGAAGTGACGGCGTACATTCCTGGTGAGGGGCATACTTTGCAGGAGCACTCGGTGGTGCTGGTGCGCGGCGGTCGCGTGAAGGATTTGCCAGGTGTGCGCTATCACATCGTCCGAGGTGCGCTAGACGCCGGTGGTGTTGAGGATCGCAGGCAGCAGCGGTCCAAATACGGGTCGAAGCGACCTAAGAAGAGGGTAGAATAAGACAGGCGGCGCATGTGGCCCATTGACTGCTGTTCAGTTGCAGGGGTCCGAATCAGGAGCGAGACATGCCAAGACGTTATCGTCCTCCCAAGAGGAAGATTGAACCCGATATCAAATACAATAGCGTGATTGTGGCTAAGTTCATCAATCGTCTGATGAAGGGCGGTAAGAAAAGCCAGGCCGCCCGGATTCTGTACGATGCTTTCGACATCATCGAGGCGCGGATGCACCGCAATCCTTTGGACGTGTTTGAGCAGGCCATCAAGAACGCGACTCCGATCCTGGAGGTGAAGCCCCGGCGCGTGGGTGGTGCGACCTATCAGGTGCCCGTGGAGGTGCCACCTGATCGGCAACTGTCGCTGGCGATGCGCTGGCTGACACAATCTGCACGAAACCGCCCAGGCAAGTCCATGGCCGAGAAGTTGGCCAATGAGTTGATAGACGCGGCGCAGGGTACTGGCGCGACGATTAAAAAGCGAGAAGATACGCACAAAATGGCTGAAGCTAACAAGGCTTTCGCTCACTATCGCTGGTAAGCCTCTACTCCCTCATCTTCCAGGTGATTGGGTCTGGTGGGTGGTTAGCGCCGGCTCCTTAAGACTAACTGCCGAATCACTCGATTTCCTGGCTGTGGAGCCATTCAAATGCCACGGGAATGCCCCTTGGAACAAGTGCGTAACATTGGGATAATCGCCCACATTGACGCGGGCAAGACGACCACGACCGAACGGATGTTGTTCTATACCGGCCGGACGCACCGTATGGGTAACGTGGACGAGGGCACCACGGTCACTGACTGGATGGAGCAGGAGCGCGAGCGGGGGATTACCATCACGGCAGCGGCGATCACCTGCTTTTGGCGAGAGCACCAGATTAACATTATTGATACGCCAGGCCACATTGACTTCACAGCGGAGGTGCAACGCAGCCTTCGCGTGCTGGATGGCGGAATTGTAGTCTTCGATGCGGTAGCCGGAGTAGAACCGCAGTCGGAGACGGTGTGGCGGCAGGCCGACCGTTACGGCGTGCCGCGCATCTGCTTCGTTAACAAAATGGACCGCGTGGGGGCCAATTTCTGGCGCACGGTCGAGATGATTAGAGAGCGCCTGGCCGCGAATCCGGTGGCGATACAGATACCCATTGGCGTCGAGGGCTCTTTTCGTGGGGTGGTAGACCTGCTGGAGATGCAGGCGTTGATCTACGTGGATGACCTGGGTACTCGTCCGGAGGTGGGCGAGATTCCGGCTGAGATCGTGGAGGAGGCCACAACACGCCGCGAAGAGCTGGTGGAGGCCGTGATCGAGACCGATGACGATCTTATGCTCAGGTATCTGGAAGGCGAGGAAGTCACGGCCCAGGAGCTACGCGCCGCTCTGCGACGGGCGACGTTGCGGACAGAATTGGTGCCGGTGCTGTGTGGCTCTGCATTGCGCAATAAGGGCATCCAACCGCTTCTGGACGCGGTGGTAGATTACCTGCCCTCTCCTTTGGAGGTGCGCCCCGTCGTCGGTGTTCATCCCAAGACGGGTGTGCCGGAGGAGCGGCGGGCCGATGAGCATGCACCCCTGGCCGCCTTGGTATTCAAGATCGTGCTCGATCCTTACATGGGTCGCCTGGCCTATTTCCGAGTCTATTCGGGACGCATCAGGGCCGGGCAGGTGGTGCGCAATGCCAACAAGGGCAAGAAGGAGCGCATTGGGCGGCTGCTGCGCATGTACGCCAACCGGCGGGAGGAGATAAGCGAGGTTTACGCCGGGGATATCGGCGCGACGCTGGGCTTGAAGGATACTTTCACCGGGGAGACGCTGTGTGACGCCGGGCACCCTATCATCCTGGAGTCCATCAAGTTCCCGGAGCCGGTGATATCGGTAGCCATCGAGCCGCGCACCGACGCCGATCAGGATAGAATGTCCGAGGCGCTGCGGCGGCTGGCCGAGGAGGACCCCACCTTCAGGGTGCGGGTGGATGAGAATACCGGCCAGACGATAATCTCCGGGATGGGTGAGCTACACCTGGAAGTGCTGGTGGATCGCATGCTCCGCGAGTTCAAGGTGCGGGCGTTGGTTGGGCAGCCGCAGGTGGCTTACCGTGAGACGATTACCCGCCCGGCGCGTGCCGAGGGCCGATTTATTCGCCAGACAGGTGGACGTGGTCAGTATGGCCATGTAGTGTTGGAGATAGAGCCGTTGCAGGAGGACGAGGGGTTCGTCTTTGAGTCGAAGATCTCCGGCGGTGACATCCCCTCGGAATTTATCCCTGCTGTGGAGCGCGGGGTGCGCGAGGCAATGGAGAGCGGGGTGCTGGCCGGGTATCCCCTGGTGGGCATCAAAGCTACGTTGGTGGGAGGGTCCTACCACGAGGTGGATTCGTCGGAGTTATCTTTCAGAGTAGCGGGCTCGCTGGCCCTCAAAAACGCGGTTCAACAAGCGGAACCAACACTGCTGGAACCGGTGATGAAAATCGAAGTGGTGGCTCCTGAGGGGGCTATCGGTGACGTGATCGGTGATCTCAGCGCCCGGGGAGCGCGGATCGAGGGCATGGAACCGCGTGGTGGGGGATTGCAGGCCGTGCAGGCCCATGCTCCGTTGGCCGAGATGTTTGGGTACGCGACCACTCTGCGCTCGCTGACGCAGGGTCGAGGTACCTTTACGATGGAATTTGATCATTACGCTGAAGTTTCACCCGAAGTGAAGGAACGGATTTTGATGGGAGGACGGCGTTAGATAACGGGCCTATCTTCCGCGCCCGGAAATGGGTGTAAGGATAAGAGTAGAAGAATACCCGACGTTGCTAGGGTGGTATTGGGCCTGCTCCCCGCTACGGTCTGCGAGGGGGGAAGGGGCCTCTCCAGAAATCCTGGTAATTGATGGAAAGGAGAAATCCAATGGCGAAGCAGAAGTTTGAGCGGACAAAGCCCCACGTGAACGTGGGAACTATCGGGCACATTGACCACGGCAAGACGACCCTGACGGCCGCAATTACCAAAGTGTTGTCCTTGAAGGGGTTAGCATCGTACAAAAGTTACGATGATGTGGCCAAGGCGGATGCCAAGACCTTCCGTCGTGACGCAACCAAGATCTTGACGGTAGCCATTGCCCACGTGGAGTATGAGACGGAGAAGCGTCACTACGCCCACGTGGACTGCCCTGGACACCGTGACTACATCAAGAACATGATCACCGGCGCGGCACAGATGGACGGGGCCATCCTGGTGGTGGCTGCTCCGGATGGGCCGATGCCCCAGACGCGCGAGCACGTGCTCCTGGCCCGCCAGGTAGAAGTGCCGAGCATAGTGGTGTTCCTGAACAAATGTGACTTGATGGATGATGAGGAACTATTGGAGCTGGTAGAGCTCGAGCTGCGAGAGCTGCTGGATGAATACGGGTTCCCCGGTGACGACATCCCCATCGTGCGCGGGAGTGCACTCCAGGCATTGCAGAGCACCAGCACCGATCCGGACGCGCCGGAATACCAGTGCATCTGGGAGCTGATGCACGCCGTGGATGAGTACATCCCGACGCCGGTGCGCGAGGAGGACAAGCCATTCCTGATGCCCATCGAGGACGTGTTCAGCATCAAGGGCCGAGGTACCGTGGTCACCGGCCGCATTGAGCGGGGCACCATCAAGGTGGGCGAGGAAGTGGAGATCGTCGGCCTGCGCCCCGAAGTGCGGAAGACGGTGTGCACCGGTGTGGAAATGTTCCACAAGACCCTGGATGTGGGTATAGCTGGTGATAACGTGGGCTGTCTGCTGCGCGGGATTGATCGCAAAGAGGTGGAGCGTGGAATGGTGCTGGCCAAGCCAGGGAGCATCAAGCCGCACACCAAGTTCATGAGCGAGGTGTACGTCCTGCGCAAAGACGAGGGTGGACGGCATAAGCCGTTCTTCCCTGGGTACCGGCCACAGTTCTACATTCGGACGATGGATGTGACCGGGGAGATCACCTTGCCGGAAGGCGTAGAGATGGTGATGCCTGGGGACAATGTGAACTTGCAGGTAGAGTTGATTGTGCCGGTGGCGTTGGAGACAGGGTCGCGGTTCGCCATTCGTGAGGGTGGCCTTACCGTCGGCGCGGGCGTGATCACCGAGATTCTGGAATAGTGGACGAACCTGGTGGGGCAGGGTGTGCCGTGAATGACGCGCCCTGCCCCCAGTACGGGGTGAGAGAGGGGCTATGGCCAAGCAGAGGATCAGAATTCGCTTGAAAGCTTACGATCATCGGGTTCTAGACCAATCGGCGCGACGCATTGTAGAGACGGCGGAGCGTACGGGAGCACAGGTGGTGGGGCCCGTTCCCTTGCCCACCAAGATCGAGCGGTTTACGGTGCAGCGCTCTCCTTTCGTGGACAAAGATTCCCAGGAGCATTTCGAGATCCGCACTCATAAGCGACTCATTGATGTTGTTGACCCTGGGTCCAAGACCATTGATTCTTTGATGCGTCTGAACTTGCCGGCGGGCGTGGATATCGAGATCAAAATGTAGCCCCTGGCAAACTCCTGGGCTGTTCCTACGGCGTTCTCTGGACAAAAAAGAACGGCGAGAGCCCACGGGAAAGCTGGGGGAACTCGGGACGATTCGAGGGAACTCAGTGGAACTGGGGAGGGCTTGCCCTGTGGGAGGGGATGATGAAGGGTATTTTAGGTAAGAAAGTGGGTATGACCCAGATATTCGACGAGCGTGGAGAGGTTATCCCGGTCACGGTTATCGAGGCCGGTCCCTGTTTCGTCGTCCAGAAAAAGACAATAGAGCGGGATGGGTACGAGGCGATACAACTGGGTTTCGAGGAAGTCAAACCCAAGCGTCTGACCGGGGGACAGCGTGGTCATCTGCGCAAGAGCAACCTGCCCCCCCTGCGTTACCTGCGTGAAATTCGCGCCTCTGATCTGGAGGAGTACGAGGAGGGGCAGAAGATCACGGTCAGCGTCTTCGATGTGGGTGATCGGGTAGACGTGGTGGGCACTTCTAAGGGGCGCGGCTTCGCGGGTGCTATCAAGCGCCACGGGTTCAAGCGCCAGCCCAAGACTCATGGCCAGTCCGACCGTGAGCGTGCACCGGGGTCCGCTGGTTCCACGACCACGCCAGGGCGGGTGTACAAGGGCAAACGCATGCCCGGCCACATGGGGAACGCACGGGTCACGGTCCAGAACCTGCAAATAGTGCTGGTGGACCCGGAACGCAATCTGCTGGCCGTTAAAGGGGCGGTGCCGGGAGCGCGTAACGGGCTGTTGATTATCAAAGAGGCGAGGAAGCAGGGGTAGGTCAAATCCCAATGGATCAATGACCAAATCCCAAAGTGCCTGAACATTGCCTTCGGAATAGCTCACAGTGCCGACATCATCAGCGCCGGTGATAATGGCTGGGAGGATGAAGCACTATCAGTACCAGAGGTGATAAATGTTGCGAGTGGCAGTTTACAACGCAGATGGTGAAGCAGTTGGCGAAGCCGAGCTGCGCGAGGATATTTTCGGCATTGAGCCCAATATGGCGGTGATGCACCAGGCGCTGGTGCGGCAGTTGGCCAACGCCCGCCTGGGCACGCACAAGACCAAGTCGCGGGGCGAGGTGAGCGGTACGACGCACAAGGTCTGGCGACAAAAGGGCACCGGTCGTGCGCGCCACGGTTCGCGGAAGGTGAACCTGTGGCGGGGTGGCGGCGTCGCTCACGGTCCGCGACCGCGCAGCTACCGGCAGAAGATGCCGCGCAAGATGCGACGACTGGCCTTGCGCTCCGCTCTCTCGGTGAAGGCCGCCGACGGGCAGATCGTCTGCGTGGACAGGTTGGAGATGGACACACCCAGGACGCGAGCTATGATTGACGTCCTGGGAAAGCTGGGCCTGGATGCCAGTGTGCTTATCCTGTTGCCGGAGCGCAACGAGGGCGTCGAGAAGTCGGTGCGCAATATTCCCGACGTGCGTACCCTGCGGGCCAGCTATCTGAACGTCCGTGACCTCTTGAGTTACGACTATTTGTTGATGCCGTTGGGGGCGTTGGAAGAGGTTGAGAGGATCCTGGGTTGAGGCGGGAGGACGAACGATGCATCCTTATGAAATTCTGAAGCGGCCGATTCTTACGGAGAAGAGCAATTTTCAATCAGATTATCTCGGTCAATATACCTTCGAGGTGGATCGCCGGGCCAACAAGCATCAAGTGAAAAAGGCCGTGGAGGAAGCGTTCGACGTTGAGGTGATCAAGGTCAACATCATCAACGTCCCGGCGAAGATGGGACGCTACGGCCGGCGGCGGGTGGTACGAATCCCGGCTTGGAAAAAAGCGATTGTCACCTTGGCGCCGGGGGAGCGGATTGAGGTCTTCGAGGGTGTGTAGGGTTTGTTAAGGCGGCAGGTGGCGAAGCCGCAAGCGTTTGAGCGGGTAATGGGAGCGAGGTATCGCCTGCCGCGCTGGCGTGGGCCATTCCAGATGGGGATGGTTGGACGCCAGGAGCTTGCGAGATGAAGGAGTAGTCATGGGTATCAAAGTGTACAAGCCCACGTCTCCGGGGCGACGGGGGATGACATCCCCCACGTTCGAGGAGATAACCAGCACTGAGCCGGAACGCTCGTTGCTGGCTCCGCTGCGCAAGAAGGCCGGACGGAACGTGCGAGGCAAGATCACCGTCCGCCATCGGGGTGGAGGGCACAAGCGTCGCTATCGCATCATTGATTTCAAACGGGATAAGGCGGGCGTCCCGGCCCGCGTGGCTTCGATTGAGTACGATCCCAATCGCTCGGCGCGCATCGCTTTGCTGGTGTATGCCGATGGTGAGAAGCGATACATCATCGCTCCGTTGGGCCTGATGGTGGGTGATACGGTGATGAGTGGCCCTGAGGCGGAGATACGGGTGGGTAACGCTCTGCCTCTCGCCAACATTCCGGCAGGTACTCTCATTCACAACATTGAATTGCAGCCGGGCAAGGGCGGGCAATTAGTCCGTTCGGCGGGCACGTCAGCTCAGTTGATGGCCAAGGAAGGGAATTACGCGCACGTGCGCCTGCCCAGTGGGGAGGTGCGGCTCATTCATCAGCGGTGCATGGCTACCATCGGACAGGTGGGCAATACCGATCACGGGCACATCAAGCTGGGCAAGGCGGGCCGCAAGCGGCATCTGGGTTGGCGGCCAGCGGTTCGTGGCTCGGCGATGTCCCCACGCGATCACCCACACGGCGGTGGGGAGGGACGCACACCCATCGGCATGCCCTCACCTAAGTCGCCGTGGGGCAAGCCCACACTGGGCAAGAAGACACGGCGCAATAAGTCCACCGATAAGTGGATTGTCCGCCGGCGGAGTAAGAAGCGGTGATGACCATAACCCCGATTTGTTAGGGGGTCGTTGGGTAGTTGGGATTTGAGTCAGGAGGTACACGGTGTCGAGATCGCTGAAGAAAGGGCCTTACGTAGACCCTAAGCTGCTCAGAAAAATCGAGGAGATGAACAAGCGGGGTGAGAAGCAGGTGATCAAGACCTGGTCCAGGGCTTCCACGATCTTCCCGCAGATGGTGGGACACACGATAGCCGTGCACGATGGGCGGCGGCATGTGCCCATCTATATCACGGAGAATATGGTGGGTCATAAGCTCGGCGAGTTCGCTCCGACGCGGACTTACCGGGGACACATAGTCAAGGAGAGAAAGACCCGCGCCAGGCGGGCTTAAGTAGCTGGCGGAATGAGTTAGTTAATGAGGCTGGCTGTCAGTGGATAGTGGAGTAGAAGAATGGCTTCTGAAGTGAGGGCAGTAGCTCGCTACGTGCGAATGTCTCCGCAGAAAGTGCGCCTCGTCGCCGATCAGGTACGAGGGATGGGAGCGGTGGATGCTCTGGCTGTTTTGAAACACATGCCCCAGGCAGCGGCGCGTCCGATGTACAAGGTCATCCGTTCAGCAGTGGCTAACGCTGAGGAGAACATCGGAATGGACCGCGAGGACTTGTACATTGCGCAGGTGACAGTGGACGGGGGCCCGATGATGAAGCGCTGGCGTGCGGGTGCTCGCGGTCGTTACAAGAAGATTCTCAAGCGGTCTTCACACATTACCGTAGTACTGAGTGAGGTGGAGGAGTAGGGGATCGGCGAGCGGTCGTGGTTGTGCTCGGACGAACCCGCATCTGACACCTGAACCCCAAAAGGAGGGATTCATTGGGCCGAAAGGTACACCCAACTGGGTTCCGATTAGGAATAATCAGGGATTGGGATGCCCGTTGGTATGCTGAGGGCGAGGAGTACGCGGACCTTCTCCATGAGGATATGGCTATTCGCCGTCTGATCCGACGGGAGATGGGACGGGCGGGCATCTCGCGGATCGAGATTGAACGTTTCCCGAAGCAGGTAAGCATCGTCATCCATACCGCCAAGCCGGGGATTATTATTGGCCGGCGCGGGGCGACGGTTAAACAGTTGCGTCGGGACCTGGAGGAGTTGACTGGCAAGCGCATTCGCGTGGACGTGAGCGAGATAGAGCAGCCAGACCTGGATGCTTACCTGGTGGCGGAGAATATCGCCATTCAGCTCGAACACCGCATCTCCCACAACCGGGCGATGAAACGCGCGGTCCGCCAGGCAATGCGTCTGGGGGCCAAGGGGATCAAAATCTCCTGCAAGGGGCGGTTGACCGGTGCGGAGATGGCCCGTTGTGAGTGGGTCCGCGAAGGGCGGGTGCCACTGCACACCCTGCGGGCGGACATTGATTACGGTATGGCGGAGGCCTTGACTACCTACGGACGGATCGGCGTCAAGGTGTGGATCTACAAGGGTGAGGTGCTGCCTCAGAAATCTGAGGAGACGCAGGCTGTTTCGGAGGCCGTTGCGTAGGCCGGACGTCCCTGTCTGACGCGGGAGGTGGGCTGCGGCCTGCGCCTCCGGCGTGAGCTCAGCCAGGCGGCGGGAATACTCGCCCTATAAGCCAGTTCATAGGTGACCGGCGGGATCGAGTTTGGCCGGTCGGACATCCCTGTCCGGCAGGAGCCGGGGGTGGCGGGCTGCGGTGTGAGCCCAGTCGAACGCTCAGCCGGGTGGCAGGGATGCCAGACTGATAAACGGCCCGCCGTGGTTGGAGGAGATGATTGCGATGTTGATGCCCAAGCGGGTGAAATATCGAAAACAGCAACGAGGCCGGATGAAAGGCCGGGCGCGGCGCGGCGCTGAGGTCACTTTCGGTGACTATGGATTGCAGGCTCTGGAACCGTGCTGGATGACCAGTCGCCAGATCGAGGCGGCGCGGCGGGCGATTGTCCGCCACGTCAAGCGGCGGGGCAAGCTCTGGATTCGAGTCTTCCCGGATAAGCCGGTCACCAAGAAACCAGCGGAGACGCGCATGGGCAAGGGCAAGGGTGCCGTGGATCATTGGGTGGCCGTTGTCAAGCCGGGCCGTATAATCTTCGAGATTTCCGGGGTTGAGGAGAGCGCGGCGCGAGAGGCGATGCGCCTGGCTGCGCACAAATTGCCCATCAAGACCCAGTTTGTGATGCGCCGCGATCTGCTTACAGGGAGTGAGGAGTGATGGAGGCTCGAGAGTTGCGTGAGATGACGACAGAGGAACTCCGCGCCAAGCTGGATGAGTCTTACGAACGGTTGATGAACTTCCGCTTTCAGTTGTATATTAAGCAACTGAAGGATCACAACCTGTTGAGGCGCACGAAGCGAGACATCGCTCGTCTGAAGACTGTCTTGCGAGAGCGCGAGTTGGCGCAGATGGCAGAAGAGGAGAGGGCCGAATGAGAGAGCGGCGAAGGCGGCTGACCGGGCGCGTGGTAAGCAATAAGATGGACAAGACCGTTGTGGTCAAGGTTGAGCGTTTGCAGCGGCATCGCATCTATAAAAAAGTGGTGCGCAAGAGCAAGAAGTATAAGGCCCACGATGAGCACAATAAATGTCAAGTGGGTGATTTGGTTCGTATCGTTGAGTCGCGCCCCTTAAGTCGCGAGAAGCGCTGGGTCGTCGAGGAGATTCTGGAAGCCGGGGAGCAGTGAGAGCTCACAACAACCGGATAACCAGCGTGGGAGGAAAAGATGATTCAGCAGGAGACCAGATTACGGGTGGCCGATAACACTGGCGCTAAAGAGATTTTGTGCATCCGTGTGTTGGGTGGATCTAAACGACGTTATGGCCATGTCGGTGACATCATTGTCGCCTCGGTTAAGCAGGCCACACCTACCGGTTCGGTCAAGAAGGGAGATGTCGTGCGGGCGGTGATCGTGCGCACGGCAAAAGAGTACGGTCGCAGCGACGGGTCTTATATTCGATTTGACGACAACGCAGCGGTGATCCTCGATGGCACTAGTCGTAATCCCAAAGGCACACGTATCTTCGGGCCGGTGGCCCGCGAGTTGCGCGATAAGGGGTTCATGAAGATCATCTCGCTGGCGCCGGAGGTGCTCTAGCCAACGTGATGAGAGGCATAGTGCCAGTCTCAGCACGAGCAGGAGATAGATGGCAATGAAGATTAAGAAGGGCGATACGGTAGAAGTGATTGCGGGTGACGACCGGGGAAAAAGGGGCACGGTGCGTCGAGTCCTCCCCAAGGAGGGCCGGGTGTTGGTCTCGGGCGTCAACCTGGTGAAAAAGCACCAGCGCCGCATGCCCACCGGGGGGCGGACTCAGGCCCAGGGTGGTGTTATCGAATTTGAAGCTCCTATTCATATCTCCAACGTGATGTTGGTCTGTCCTACCTGCAAGAAGCCGACTCGGGTGGTGTACGATACGAGCAGCGGGACGAGGAGTCGGATGTGCAAGCGTTGCCGGGCGATGATTGACTAGGGTCAGCCCAACGTCCCGCCATTGGAGGGGAAGTAGAAGATGCCGAGGTTAAAAGAGCGATATAAACAACAGGTTGTGCCGGCGATGATGGATGCGTTCGGTTATCGCAACGTGATGGAAGTCCCTCGCCTGGATAAGATTGTGATCAATATAGGGTTAGGGGAAGCGCTGCAGGATGCCAAAGCACTGGACCACGCTGTGCAGGACATCGCCACCATCACCGGTCAGCGGCCAGTGGTCACCCGGGCGCGGAAGTCCATTGCGGGCTTCAAGCTGCGTGAAGGACGGGCCATCGGGGTAAAGGTCACCTTGCGGGGCAATCGCATGTGGGATTTTTTCGACCGCCTGTGCAACGTGGCGCTCCCCCGGAAGCGTGACTTTCGCGGCATCTCGCCCGATTCCTTCGACGGCCGGGGGAACTATACCCTGGGTCTGGATGAGCAGTTGGTGTGGCCAGAGATTGATTATGACTCCATTGACAAGGTGCGCGGGATGGAGATCACCATTGTGACCACTGCCAAGACCGATGAAGAAGGACGAGAGTTGTTATCTCTGCTGGGGATGCCGTTTTGGAGAAGGTAGACGTTGGTAGGCACTCTGATGACCCTCCCACGGGTTGCGAATCTGCGGGAGGGTGGGATGGACGGTTTTTAAGGAGGAAACGTGGCTAGAAAGTGTATGCAGTACCGCGAACAGCGTCGGAAATACAAGGTGCGAGTGCGCAATCGGTGTCAGCGATGTGGTCGCCCTCGCGGATACATCCGTCGTTTCAAGCTGTGTCGTATCTGTTTCCGCGAGTTAGCCTCGGCAGGACAGATTCCCGGCGTTGTGAAGTCGAGCTGGTAGGCTCGCGCGTCGCAGTGCGTCGTTGGCGAGCCTTCGGTGTGAGTGCTCGGTCGAACGCACGGGCGACCCGTGATGAACCAAACGAGGAGAGTGGTTGATGAGCATGACCGATCCA
This sequence comes from Anaerolineae bacterium, assembly GCA_021162125.1. Classification (GTDB taxonomy): domain Bacteria; phylum Chloroflexota; class Anaerolineae; order JACIWR01; family JACIWR01; genus JACIWR01. Next base: position 18,533 of record JAGGZG010000348.1, on the reverse strand, counting down.
ATAGCTGACATGCTGACCCGCATAAGGAACGCCTCGATGGCGGGACATGGCTATGTGGCCGTGCCCAGTTCCAAGATGAAAGTGGCTATCGCCCAAATCCTGAAGGACGAGGGTTACATCCAGGATTTCGCGGTGACGCGCGAACGCCCGCAGCCGATGATCCGTATCTGGCTCAAATACGTGGGCGAGCGCCGGGAGAAACGGCCAATGATCACCGGTCTGAAACGGGTTAGCAAGCCGGGCTGTCGGGTTTACGTGAAGAAGGAACACATCCCCTGGGTGTTGAGCGGTATGGGGATTGCCATCCTGTCCACGTCCAAGGGGGTGATGACCGGTCAAAAGGCACGCCGGCTGAACGTGGGCGGCGAGGTGCTGTGTTACGTCTGGTAAGCGGTAGATAGTAATCAGGTGGGAGGTGGTTTCCAGTGTCGCGAATTGGCAGAATGCCTATTCCTGTGCCCCAGGGGGTGCAGGTAAATATTGAGGGCAGTCGGGTGGTAGTACGTGGTCCACGGGGTGAGTTGGCGCGGACGTTCCACCCGGACATGACGGTGACTCTGCAAGGTGATCAACTGGTGGTCACGCGACCCACCGATCAGCGGCAGCACCGTGCTCTCCACGGATTGACTCGCGCGCTTCTGGCGAACATGGTGACGGGCGTGACCCAGGGTTTCCGCAAGGTGTTGCAGATCGAGGGCGTGGGATACCGCGCGGAGTTGCAGGGGAACAAGCTGGTATTGAACGTGGGTTTCTCACATCCAGTGGAGTTTGAACCGCCAGCGGGCATCACTTTCCAGGTGGAACAGCGCGCCAAGCTCATCACCGTGGAGGGGATAGACAAGGAACTGGTGGGTGAGGTGGCGGCCCGCATCCGGCGAGTTCGCCCCCCGGAGCCATACAAGGGCAAGGGTATACGCTATCAGGGCGAGTACGTCCGCCGCAAGCCTGGTAAGGCGGGCAAGATCGGCATGTAGCGGAGGGGCTTCGTCAGAACCCCGAGGGTTATCTTTCTCACAAAATATTCACACGGGTCGGCACACACCGGATCGGGCCAAACATCTGATCAAGAAACCTCGGAGTTCTTTACCACCAACGTTTTGAGCAATTACCAAACAAAGTCCCACATCGGTGTGCTGATGTGGTTGGTAGACTGGTTTTGAGGGAAGGAAAGCGTGATGAGTGGGAAAAGCAGACTGGCACGGCAACGGCGGCACCGGCGAGTGCGGAAAAAAGTGAAGGGCACGAGTGAACGTCCACGGTTGAATGTATTCCGCAGCCTGAAGCACATCTACGCCCAGATTATAGACGATGGCCAGGGTCACACTCTGGTTTCTGCTTCTACCTTAGATCCTGAGTTGAGGGAAAGGATTCAAGGCCTGAGCAAGACAGAGCAGGCCAAGTTGGTCGGGCAGGTGTTGGCTCAGCGAGCGCTGGCTCGTGGTGTCCGGCAGGTGGTGTTCGATCGTGGTGGGTATCTATATCATGGCCGGGTGAAAGCTCTGGCCGATGGGTCCCGTGAGGGCGGGTTGGAGTTTTAGCCGGTTTAGCCCATGAGGAGCAGGCAGCCACGTTATTTGGCTGAGTCCTCGGCTGGATGATTCGATAGGCTCAGCCGAATGTCCACGACGAGGCTTGCTCCCGGATTGGGATTGTCGGACACGAGCTACAGGCTTACCAGGCAATTTAGGAGGATGAATGGCGAGGAGAGAATTCGAAGAACGCGAGGAACTGGATGAGCGAGTGGTACACATCACCCGTGTGGCAAAGGTGGTCAAGGGTGGCCGGCGTTTCGGATTCCGCGCTGTGGTAGTGGTGGGCGATCACCAGGGCAAGGTGGGCGTTGGTGTGGGCAAGGCACGCAGTGTGCCGGATGCTATCCGCAAGGGTGCCGAGCGCGCCCGACGAAACATGCGGCCCATCGCTATGGTAGGAACCACCATCCCTCACGAGGTGGTGGCTACCTTTGGCGGAGCCAAAGTGTTGCTCAAACCAGCCTCGCCGGGTACTGGAGTGATCGCCGGCGGTGGAGTGCGGGCTGTGATCGAAGCGGCGGGCATTAAAGACATCCTAACCAAGTCCCTGGGAAGTTCCAACATTCTCAACATGGTGCGGGCCGCGATGCGCGGTTTGGAACAGCTCAAGGACGTGAAAGAAGAAGCTCGCCTGCGAGGTAAGCCCGTCCGCGAGGTTAGTCCTTATTGGAGTCGTGGCAATGTCTGAGTCGAAAGTCGCAGGGGGGCAGCCAGAAAAGAAGCTGCGCATCACTTACGTGAAGAGTAGCATCGGATATTCTACTCGGCAAAAGGCCACCATCCGCGCTCTGGGCCTGCGTCACCTGGGCGACGTGGTGGAGCAGGCAGATACGCCGGTTATTCGTGGGATGGTGCATAAAGTGCGGCATCTGGTTACGGTTGAGGAAGTTGCCTAGGGCCGGGTGACGGATTGCGCCGCCCTGAAGAGGCGGCGCTGGACATTGCACAGGCGTGAAGAGGATATTACTATGAAGTTGCACGAATTGCGTCCCCCCGAGGGGGCGAGAAAGAAACGCAAGCGCAAGGGTCGTGGTATATCGGCCGGCCAGGGTAAGACGGCTGGGCGGGGAACCAAGGGACAGGGAGCCCGTGCTGGTGGCGGCAAAGGTCCTTACTTCGAAGGTGGGCAGTTGCCATTGGTCCGTCGCCTGCCCTACAAGCGTGGGTTCACTAATATCTGGAAAGTGGTATACACACCCGTCAACCTGGACCGCCTGGACGGTTTCGCGGCTGGGGCGGAGGTTTCCCCCAGGACTTTGGCGGAGGCAGGGATCATCAAACGCGCCGACGAGATGGTGGTCATCCTGGGCCAGGGTGAGCTGGATCGTCCCCTCACGGTTAAGGCCCATCGCTTCTCGGCCAGCGCGCGAGCTAAGATCGAAGCCGCCGGAGGCGTGGCTGAGGATCTGCCTCTCAGGGAAAAATGGGTGCGGGTGAAAAAAGGTGGGTAGGTTGGATATCCTTGTCCGCCGCCCCAACGTCCTGGGTGGGCATGGACGTCTGCCATGCAGTCTGCGGCCCGTTCATCGTTCGTTCGTAGTTGGAGGGTGGGGATGATACAAGCGTTGCGCAATGCGTTCAGATTGCCGGATCTACGACGGAGGATACTGGTCACTTTCTTGATCCTGATCATTTACCGTCTGGCTGCGCACGTGCCGCTACCGAATATCAAGACTGAACTCCTGGCCGATGTGTTTGCCAAAAACCAACTGCTTAGCCTGTTGGATATGTTTTCCGGTGGGGCGATGTCTAGCTTCTCGGTGATGGCCATGGGAGTGTATCCTTACATCACGGCAACCATCGTCATGCAGCTTTTGCAGCCAATCATCCCCGCGCTCGAAAATCTGGCCAAAGAGGGAGAGGCCGGACGGAACAAGCTCAATCAGTACACTTATTTCCTGACCATTCCTCTGTGTGCCCTTTCAGCTTTCGGCCTGGGTATGCAGATGCAGGCGCAGGGAGTGGCTACCAACTTCGGTCTGTCGGGGTCAGCATTGCTGCCCACGGCGACGACGATTATAACCATGACAGCGGGCACGATGTTCGCTATCTGGTTGGGCGAGTTGATCACGGAGCAGGGTATTGGTCAGGGACTCTCGATCATCATCCTCGGCGGGATCGTGGCCCGTATCCCGCAGCGAGTGGGGGCGTTGATTACCACGGACCTGCGGGGTTTGATCGTTTTTCTGATCATCACCGCGATAACGGTGCTGGTCATCGTCGTGGTGCAGGAGGGACAGCGCCGTATTCCGGTGCAGTATGGCAAGCGGGTGCTGGCCATGCGTGGCAATCGGTTACGCATCGCCGGTGGGCAGAGCACGCACATTCCGTTGCGGGTGAACTCAGCAGGGATGATCCCGCTGATCTTTGCCCAATCAATTATGATGTTTCCCGGCGTCATCGCCTCTTACTTTCTCTCTTCCGGGGTTCCCTGGATAAAGACCGCGGCCACGTCTGTTTACAACTTGTTTAACACCCAGAGCACTGTCTACTGGATCATGTACTTCTTCATGGTCGTTGGTTTCACGTATTTCTACACGGACGTCATCTTCCAGCAGCAGGACCTGGCCGGGAACCTGAAGCGGCAGGGAGGGTTCATCCCTGGCAAACGACCGGGCAAGCGCACGGAGGATTATCTCAATGGGGTGCTGCGGCGAATCACCCTGGTAGGCGCTGTATTCCTGGGTGCGGTGGCCATCTTGCCCTGGCTGGTAAAGGGTGTGACTGAGACGTCAACTATGCTCATCACCAGTTCGGGTCTGCTGATCGTGGTCGGCGTGGTGTTGGATACGCTACGCCAGCTTGAGGCCCAGCTCGTCATGCGTCACTACGAGGGATTCATCAAGTAATCCACGGCACAGCCATTCCAACAGGGGAGCAGGCATGGGAAACGAGGAGCGGGCAAAACCCAAGTTCATCGTCCTTCTGGGAGCGCCCGGTGCGGGCAAGGGAACGCAGGCAGCTTACTTAGAGGAGAGGCTGGGTATCCCGCACATATCCTCCGGGGATCTCTTTCGCGAGAACTTGCGCAATGAGACTGAACTGGGACGCCTGGCTCGCGCGTACATGGACAGGGGAGAACTGGTCCCCGATGAGGTGACCATCGCCATGGTCAAGGAGCGGCTGGCGCAACCCGATTGTGCCGGTGGGGCCATCCTGGACGGATTCCCGCGCACCATCGCTCAAGCGCAGGCCCTGGAGGCGATCCTGGCCGAGAAAGGACAGCGAGTGGGGATCGTGCCCTACATAAAAGTGTCGGACGAAGTGCTGCTGGCGCGTCTGGCCGGGCGCTGGACGTGTCGCCAGTGCGAGGCGATCTATCACGAACTGTTTAGCCCGCCGAAGGTTGCCGGGCGGTGCGACGTGTGTGGCGGCGAACTTTACCAGCGGGCGGATGATACGCCGGAGACCCAGCGTCGTCGCATCGAGGTGTACTTCCAACAGACCACGCCGTTGATCGAGTACTATCGGAGGCAGGGGCTGTTGGTGGAGATTGATGGAGAACAATCCGTTGAGCAGGTGCGAGCTGATCTGTTGGCGGCCATCCAACAGGCTGACTGCTAGTTGATGAAAAGGTTCATTGGGTACTGATGATTACATTGAAATCACCGTCTGAACTGGCGCGTATGCGCGAGGCTGGTCGTATCGTCGCTGTGGTTTTGGCTCTTTTGCGGGAGAAAATCGCGCCCGGTGTGACTACTGAGGAATTGAACGCCCTGGCCGAGGAGACGATCCTTAAGCATGGGGCGGTGCCTTCGTTCAAAGGTTATCGGGGTTACCCGGCAGCGTTGTGTGTGTCCGTCAACGAGGAAGTGGTACACGGCATTCCCGGCTCGCGGGTGATTAACGAAGGCGACCTGGTCAGCATGGACGTGGGGACGATTTACAAGGGCTTCCAGGGAGACGCGGCCATTACGGTGGCAGTGGGGGAGGTGTCCCCGGCGGCTCGCCGTCTGCTGGAGGTGACGGCTGGCGCGTTGGAGGCAGGAATCGCCCAGTGCCGGGCCGGCCAACACATGGGAGATGTATCGGCGGCCATTCAGAATTACGCCGAGTCGCGCGGGTTTTCCGTGGTTCGTGAGTACACCGGACACGGCATCGGGCGAAAGATGCACGAGGACCCGCAGATTCCTAATTTTGGTGAGCCGGGGCGGGGAGCGCTCCTCAGGCCGGGCATGACCTTTGCCCTGGAGCCTATGGTGACCATGGGCACGTGGCGCACCCGCGTGTTGGACAATGGGTGGACAGTGGTAACTCTGGATGGCCAACTCTCGGCGCATTTCGAGCACACCATTGCCGTCACAGATGACGAGCCGGAGATTCTCACCCGGCTGTAAGTAATTCGTAATACGTAGCATATGGAGGTTTGTGTGATGAAGGTCTCATCTTCAGTTAAGCGACGGTGTCCTAAGTGTAAGATTATCCGCCGGCGTGGCGTCGTGCGGGTCATCTGCGAAAATCCCAAGCACAAGCAGCGACAGGGGTAATAGCCCCCGGCTGCGGTCGGGATGGAAATGTGGAAGGATGGCGAGGAGGGATTAAATGGCGCGAATCGCGGGCGTGGATTTGCCTCGCAACAAGCGGGTGGATATTGCTCTGACGTACATCTACGGCATTGGCCGGTCTACCAGCCAGGAGATTCTGAAAACGGCAGGCGTTGATCCCAGTACACGGGTGAAGGACCTGGCAGAGGCCGAGGTCAGCCGGCTGCGAGAGATCATCAGCCGCAACTATCGGGTAGAGGGTGACCTGCGCCGTGAGGTGCAGATGAACATCAAACGCCTGATGGAGATTGGCTGTTATCGCGGGCTGCGGCATCGGATGAACCTGCCGGTGCGTGGGCAGCGGACGCGGACTAATGCGCGTACCAAGCGCGGTCCCAAGAAGACAGTGCCTGGTCGTGGCCGGCGTCGAGGGATGAAGAAGAAGTAGTGAGCTTGTGGCTCAATAAAAGCGATTGTGGTTGGAGGATTGACTACTGGACGCCTTTCGAGATCTGCGGGGTTTCGATATAGGTTTGGTGCCGCCTGGTGCAAATCTTGTGCCGGGCTGTTACTACTCAGGCCAGCGGTTGAAACCGCGCCTGAGGAGCTAAAGCTGGCTGTCCACCTGCGTGGACAGGCGCGTCCACGCAGGTGGACGCTTGGCTGCAGGCCCTCTAGAGGCGATTTCAATCGCTAACAGAAGTAGCCTGAGCAGTTACCCCAGGGGCAGATTCAGGAAGGGCCTGGTAAAGAGACCGGAGGAAAAGTATGGGACGACCAGCAAGGCGGAGCAGGAGATCGGGGGGCCGACGACAGAAGCGCAATGTGCCGTATGGTCACGCTCACATTCATTCGACGTTCAACAACACTATCGTCACGATGACTGATCCGCAGGGCAACGTGATCACCTGGGGCAGCGCCGGGACGGTTGGTTTCAAGGGGTCACGCAAGAGCACTCCTTACGCGGCGCGCATGGCAGCTCAGCAGGCGGCTAAAACGGCGATGGATAATGGAATGCGAGAGGTGGACGTCTTTGTCAAGGGGCCGGGCCCTGGCCGCGAGGCGGCTATCCGTGCTTTGCAGGCGGCGGGTCTGAAGATACGCTCCATCACCGACGTGACTCCCATTCCTCACAACGGGTGCCGTCCGCCCAAGAAACGAAGGGTCTAGTGCGGGGGGTTGGGCCATTATCAGGGCCGGGCCGTGTCTAACACGGGTTGTGCCCGATGGTGCGCTGTCCCCCTCACTGAAATCAGGAGGTGCAATGGCAAGGTATCTGGGTCCAGTTTGTAAACTGTGTCGGCGAGAAGGCGAGAAGCTGTTTCTCAAAGGAGAGCGATGCCTGAGCGCGAAGTGTGCGCTGGAGCGGCGGGCTTATCCCCCCGGAATGCATGGGCGCGAGAGCCAGTTTCGGCGTGGACGCGCCTCAGAGTATTCGCTACAGCTTCGGGAGAAGCAGAAAGTGCGCCGCATATACGGTGTGCTGGAACGACAATTTCGACGCTATTACAAGGAAGCCCTGCGACGTAAAGGGTTGACCGGGGAGAATCTGTTAATCATTCTGGAGAGCCGGCTGGATAACGTGGTCTACCGGCTGGGATTCGCCAGCTCCCGGGCACAGGCCCGGCAGCTCGTGCAGCACGGGCATTTTTACCTTAACGGTCGGCGGGCTACCATCCCGTCCATGCTACTCAAGCCGGGTGACGAGATCTCGGTGCGGCCGCAGAGCCGACAGCTCAAGTACTTCAAAGATTTGGCGAAGGTGTTGGACGAGAAGGACGTGCCGAACTGGTTGAGCCTCGACACCACCAATCTGCTCGGGCGTGTGCTGAATCTGCCCACACGGGAGGAGATTGCCCCCTCGATAAACGAGCACTTGATCGTGGAGTACTATAGCCGCTAGCCTTCGACATCTCTCGGCGGGCTCAGGAATAGGAGAGCGGTTACTGATAAGCCCTGGGCCTGTCGGAGGAGTGAAGGGCCAGAGGACGGTCGAATGCCTGGGGTTCGGAGTTTGTGAGACTGCACCGGGGACGATTCCCCTTAAATCTCTGTCCGCTGGACCTCAGAGGAGGGAGGGTGACCTTTGTCCAATATAGTTTTGCCTAAAATTGAATGTGACGCTGTTACCCAGGATTATGGGCGTTTTATCATCAGTCCGCTGGAGAGCGGATATGGCATAACTCTGGGTAACGCTCTACGGCGGGTACTGCTGGCCTCGCTGCCAGGGGCGGCGGTGACGTCCATCCGCGTCAGTGACGTGTATCATGAGTTCTCACCCATTCCTGGGGTTAAAGAGGACATGATGGCGCTGATCCTCAACGTCAAGCGGCTGCGCCTGAAAATGTATACCGATGAACCGGCCCGTATGCGCCTGGAGGTACACGGTGAGGGCAATATCACCGCTGGTGACATCGATGCCCCGTCCTCTGTGGAGATCGTCAATCCCGACCTCCACCTCCTGACGGCCGATTCCGACGACGTGGACCTGGAGATTGAGTTCCAGGTGGAGAGGGGACGGGGATACTCCCCAGCAGGGGAGCGAGCCCGATTGCCCATTGGGGAACTGCCGGTAGATGCGATTTTCAGTCCCATCCGCAAGGCTAATTACGTGGTGGAGCGGACTCGCGTGGGGCAGATAACCAACTACGACCAGCTAACCATAGAGATCTGGACCGACGGTACAATCCGTCCTCTCGAAGCCTTGCGAGAGGCATCGCGGATTCTGGTTCAGCACTTTTCGCTGGTGGCCGGCGTGGAGGAGATGCCGCTGGTAGAGGAAGAAGAAGGGGTCGAAGAGGGTATCCCGGCGCGAATCTACGACACGCCTATCGAGGATCTGGATCTCAGCGTGCGGGTGTACAACTGTCTGAAGCGGACGGGCATCACCAAGGTCGGCGAGGTGCTGGAGAGGCTGGCACAGGGCGATGATGAGATGCTGACCATCCGCAACTTCGGCGCTAAGTCACTGGTCGAGCTGCGGGAGAAGCTGGCCGCCAAGGGTTTCCTCACAACGACGGATGTGCAGGACTAGCATTAGCAGACGTGGGGGATTGGCGGGTTCGCGTTATGTTTGGCAGAGCAGTAGTGACGGTTAGTCGGAGAATCAGGAGAGTGAGACGATGAGACACCGGAAAGCCGGCCGCAAGCTGGGCCGCAGTACTGGACAGCGGCGGGCTCTATATAGAAATATGATCACCCAGTTGTTTCTCCACGGGCGGATTACCACCACCGAGGCCAAGGCTAAGGCCATTCGCGGTCAGGCAGAGCGGCTGATCACCATTGCCAAGCGGGGCAACAGCGCGGACGAACCAGCTCGTCGGGTGCATGCCCGGCGACTGGCCGCCGCTCGCCTGAACGGCTCTGAGGTGGTACGCAAGCTTTTTGACGAGATTGCACCGCGCTACGAGGAGCGACCAGGAGGATATACCCGCATTCTCAAGCTAGGTCGGCGCCAGGGCGATGGGGCACGCATTGCCCTGATCGAGTTGGTCGAGGAGTAGCTGGATGCTCGGAGACGGGCGCCAGGGGCGGGCGGCTGACGACCAGCAACCGGCATCTGGCATCCGTTACGTACGGGCCACGGTCGAGTACGACGGCACAGACTACTGCGGGTTTCAGTGGCAGGACGATCAGCCGACCGTGCAGGGCGAGTTAGAGCGGGCGCTGGCCGCCGTGACCCGGGAGACGATTCGCATCACCGCCGCTGGCCGTACCGACGCGGGGGTCCACGCGCGTGGACAGGTGATCGCCTTCCATACCGGGTGGCGGCATCCGTTGACCGACCTGGAACGAGGGCTCAATGCCCTGTTGGCGGAGGACGTGGCGGTGCGTGAGCTGGCATTGGTGGAGGAGGGGTTTCATCCCCGATTTAGCGCGCGCAGCCGGGAGTATCGGTACACTGTTTTCAATCAGCCGTTGCGCTCGCCCCTGGCGCGGAGATTCTCTTATCACTGGTCCCATCCACTGGACGTGGAGGCCATGAATCGAGCAGCGCGGGCGCTGATAGGCACGCACGACTTCGCCACGTTCGGGCAGCCGCCTCAGGGGGAGAACACCGTACGCCGGGTGATGCGGGCCTGGTGCAGTCGAGAAGGACCTTTTGTCTACCTCGACATCGAGGCCAACGCCTTTTTGCGACGGATGGTGCGCAGCATAGTGGGCACGCTGTTGCAGGTGGGCAGCGGTAAGCTTTCACCCCAGGATTTCGCGGAGATTCTGCACGCGGCGGAGCGGAGTCTGGCTGGGCCCACAGCCCCGCCCCACGGTCTATGCTTGATGCGGGTGAATTACGGGTGACCCCGCTGATCTGGAATTGTAATTCTCAAGGAGTTGGAGCTGTGAAAACGTACGCGGTTAGGGCGAGCGAGATTGAGCGAGAGTGGTTCGTGGTGGATGCCGAGGGCAAAACCCTGGGCCGCCTCGCTTCAGAGATTGCCAAAATTCTCAAAGGCAAGCATAAGCCTATCTACAGTCCCCACCTGGACGTGGGTGATTTCGTTATCGTGATCAACGCCGAGAAGGTGCGGGTCACTGGGCGCAAGCTGGATCAGAAGTTTTACTACCGCCATTCGGGCTATCCGGGTGGGTTGAAGAGCATCAGCCTCAGGGACCAGTTGGCCCGGCACCCTACTCGCGTGCTGAAGGCGGCCGTGCGAGGGATGTTGCCTAAGAACAGGTTGGGACGGCGAATGATCAAGAAGTTGAAAATCTACGCTGGTAAGGAACATCCCCACCAGGCGCAGCAGCCCAAAGAGTTGGTCCTGTAGAGAGGAGATTGAGTAGATGGCGAGCGTTTATTACGAAGGAGTGGGCAGGAGAAAAACGGCCACGGCTCGGGTGCGACTTTTCCCCGGCGGCACGGGTAGCATTATCATTAACGACAAACCGCTGGAGGAATACTTCCGCCGTCCGGGTGACGTGACTCACTTGCTGGCTCCGTTAGAAGCAGTGGGTATGAAAGATACGTTCAACATCACCGTGCACGTGAAGGGTGGGGGCATCTCTGGACAGGCAGGGGCGGTGCGGATGGGCATTGCCCGCGCCCTGCTCAAAGCCAACCCGGACCTTCGTCCCGTGCTGCGGACCGGCGGATTTCTCACCCGCGACGCGCGGATGAAAGAGCGCAAGAAGCCGGGTCTCAAGCGGGCACGCAAGGCACCGACCTACACCAAGCGGTAGATCCGTTCCCGGTCAACCCCAAATTGCACACAAAGGCGCAGAGCCCGCATGACGTCGTCGGGCTCTGCGCCTTTTGCGTTTGCACCCTCCCGCAGGTTTTGGAACCCGCGGGAGGGTAAACGCTACACGCCCTTCACCTCGGCGCTGATGCGCACGATCTCCACGAAGTCAGGTTTGAGACTGGCCCCGCCGACGAGTGCGCCATCAATGTCCGGCTGGCTCATGAACTCGGCGATGTTGTTCGGTTTCACGCTGCCGCCGTACTGTACGCGCACCGCCTGGGCGGTGGCCTGGTCGTACAGGTCGGCGATGGTGCCGCGAATGGTCAGGCCGATGACCGCGTTGGCCCCAGCCCCGGTGGCCGCCTTGCCCGTGCCAATGGCCCAGATGGGCTCGTAGGCGATGATCAGCGAACGGACCTGATCGGCGGTGAGGCCATCCAGCGCGGCCCGCACCTGCCCGCTGACCCACTCCTCGGTCTGTCCGGCCTCGTGCTGCTCCAGGCTCTCACCCACGCAGACGATAGGCGTCAGACCGTGGGCGAAGGCCGCCTTGATTTTGCGGTTCACTCCCTCGTCCGTCTCACCGAAGTAGGCGCGCCGCTCCGAGTGCCCCAGGATCACGTACTGGCACAGCCCCTTGAGCATCAGCGGCGAAATTTCCCCGGTGTAAGCCCCCTGCTCCTCGAAGTACATGTTCTGTGCCCCCAGGCCGATGTCCGTGGGCACCAGGAGTTCCTTCACGGGGGCCAGGGCGACGAAGGGCGGGCAGATCACCTTGTCCACCCCCTTAATCTCGTTCAGCTTGAATCGAATCTCGCGGACGAAGGCCACAGCCTCCTCGATGGTCTTGTGCATCTTCCAGTTACCGGCGATAATTGGTGTTCGCATTGAGCGATCTCCTTTCTGTGTTTCTTTCTTTTGGTCATCAATCTGACTTTTCATTTCAATCTATCTGTTACCTCGTTTCTAGCTACCCGACAGTTTTGTCCGAGTGTCGCTGCGCAGGGTGGGGGAGGCTCCCGAAACAGCCTCGCGGCCACGAAGGATGCGGGATTCGATCCTTCGTCGTCCTTCGACTGCGTGCGCCCCCTCGCTGCCGCTCAGGGACGCACTCCGCTCAGGACGACTACTGTCCCAAGTGTAGCGCGGAGCGCCTCTTCGCAATGGCATCCTCGAACTGTCACTAGGTAATTTTGTCCAGAGCCGGGTGGAATGGGTGTATATTGTCTGGCGAGGTACAAGGCGATAGCGATTGGCAGCCGTGTCCAGTTCGAGACCATAGGTCAGCCAGGCGATGTCTGCTTGAGTGGGCTGGGTGGTAGGGAGCGTGGGAAGTGTGATGAGATTGGCCCGCTTATCGGTGTGGGCGCGTAGCGCCTGCCTCGTCCTCAGGAGGCAGCAACACCTCGCGGGCACGGCTGCCGCCCTGGGGCGGCCCCACGTAGCCTTTCTCCTCCAGCAGGTCAATCAACCTCGCGGCGCGGGAGTACCCGATGCGCAGCTTGCGTTGCAGCAGCGAAATCGAAGCCCGGTTGGCCTGGCGCACCACCTCGATGGCCCGCTCCAGCAGGTCGTCCTCCCGATGAGCCCGTGTCGCTTTCTCGCGCATCTCCTCCCACAGCGGCCGCTGGACGAAGTCCTCCGGGCGGGCCGATTCCAGATCGGGCACCTCCGCAGTACGTGCGCCTTTCCAGTAGCGCACCAGACGGTTAAGCTCCCGGTCAGAGACGAAGCAGCCTTGCAGACGCATGGGCGAGGCCCTGTCCGAAGCCATGTACAGCATGTCGCCCCGACCCAACAGCCGTTCCGCGCCACCCATGTCCAGGATCACCCGCGAGTCCACCTGGCTGGTGACGGCGAAACTGATCCGTGCCGGGAAGTTGGCCTTGATCAGGCCGGTGACCACGTCCACGCTGGGTCGCTGGGTGGCGATGATCAGGTGAATGCCAGTGGCACGGGACATCTGGGCAATGCGACACACCGCCCGCTCCACCTCGTCCGGGGCCAGCATCATCAGGTCGGCCAGCTCGTCAATGACGACCACGATGCAGGGCATGTGCTCGCCCTCGGCCGCCATCCGCTGGTTGTAATCCTCGATGTTGCGCGCCCCAACGCTGGCGAACTTCCTGTATCGCTGGTCCATCTCACGAACGACCCAGCGCAGCGTGCCCACTACCCGCTCTAGGTCCACCACCACCGGAGCCATCAGGTGGGGGATGCCGTTGAAGTTGGTCAACTCGACGCGCTTGGGGTCCACCATGATTAGCCGCAGGTCGTCGGGGGTATTGTTGCACAGCAGGCAGGTGACGATGGAGTTGATGCACACCGACTTGCCCGAGCCCGTTGCTCCGGCGATGAGCAGGTGGGGCATGGTCGCCAGATCGGCCACCACCGGTTGCCCCGATACGTTCTGCCCCAGGGCCAGCTTGAGTTTGGAGGGCATCTTCTGGAAAACTTCGGTGCCCATCACGCTGCGCAGGGAGACCAGGGATATCTCCGCATTAGGCACCTCGATGCCAACGATGGAGCGACCGGGCACCGGCGCTTCGATGCGTACCGGCGCGGCGGCCAATGCCAGCGCCAGGTCATCGGCCAGGGCCTGGATTTTGCGCACCTTGACTCTGGTGCGCCGGCCGCCTCGCCCATCCACGAAGCCAGGCTCCACCCCGAACTGAGTAATCACCGGCCCCTGATTGACCTCCACCACGCGGACCGGCACGCCCAGGCTGGTCAGGGTCTCCTCGATCAGACGCGCCCGCGCCCGGATCTCCGCCTGGCTCATCTCCTGCTCGGTGCTTTCTTCGAGTATCTCGTCTACTGGGGGCAGTTGCCACTCCTGTTGCCCGCCGATGATCACCGGTGGGAGGAGCGGTCCAGCCGGCGCGGACGGCGGTTCTGGCTGGCGGGTGGGTTGGCGCGAGGATGGGGTGGGTGACGGCGGCGAGGCTAAGGGCGTGCCGCGTTGCTCCGTGACTCCATTCCGGCGGATGGTCATCGGCCGGAAGCGAGCATCGCGCAGGGCCAATAACCGCTGCCAGCCCTGTCGCAGGGCCGGGACTACCTCGCTGAGGGAGACGCCCAATAGCAGGATGAGAGTCACGGTCATCATCGTCAGGATGACGACGAGCCCTCCGATGCGCCCCGTAGCCGAGACCACGAGCTGGCTTACCATCCAGCCCAGGTAACCCCCGCCGCCGCCCGCATCGGCCAGGGCCAATGGGTCTTCGGCGCCGGCCAACAAGTGGATCAGGGACAGGACCAAGATGAACAGCAGGCCGATGCCCGTCACGCGCTCCCAGCGCAGGGGAAGATCGCGATCCATCCCCTTGCGCAGCAGCCACACACCCGCCGCTGCCATGCCGATGAAGGACACGTATGCCCCCCAGCCGAACATGGCGCGCAGCAGGGTTAACCAGCCCGTGGTGAGCATCCCCCGGCCAAAGGGAAGCATGCTGAGGATGGTGAGCACGGCTAATCCCAACAGGACAATGCCCGCGATCTCGGCCTGGAGGGCAGGGCTGAGCTGGATCACCGGCACGGGGCGCTTCTGTCTTCGTCTTCGCTTCTTTCGAGTCACTCGCTTTCGCTTGGTCATAGCTCAAATGTTCTCCTGGGAGCTATGCACATTATACCACAATCTCCCCGAAAGCGGAAGTGGGGGCGAGTCCGCGCTGCGCTTCAGTTTGGGGGCAGGTTTGTCCCGTAGCGGCCGACCGCAGTGTCGGCCTACGGCGGACAGGGCTTATCCTGAGTCCCGCCGCAGGGCCGCAGCGTGCTGCGCCCTATACGCATCAAGTTAAGGCTTACGTCGAGAGCAGACAGCCCGGCCACCCCGAGCTAAAGCTCAGGGCTGAGCCAGTAGCGTCGCCCCTTGCGGGCGACGCAGGCGTCGGGGGCAAGCCCCGACGCTACAATCTACAATGCACTAGCGGAGGGTGCTTAGCACCCTGGGGCCGCTCAGTCCGGGGCTTTGAGCCCCAGGCGGGGCCGGCCGGCGAGCTTTCGGGAGGGCTTTCCCCAAGCCACGGCCTTAACTTGATACCCATGGGGCGACCGGCCGGTCGCCCCTACAGGGCGCAAACTCGCCCCAAAACTGACGCACACCTCGAGTCCGCGCCACTACTGGAAAGTTGCTTCAGCGGGCGACCTGAGTCTGGCACCAGGCGTACAGCGCATCGTATACGGCGAACTGGTGTGCCAGGTTCTCGTGGTCATCCGGGTAGAGCAGCCCGAAGCCAGTGGCGATGGCCTCCAGCCCTGCCGCCAGCGGGTCCTTGCCCCGGTCGGCGGAGACGTCGGCGCTGTGCACGATCTGCGCCAGACGCAATAGGGCCGGGTCTGTCAGATTATACTTGAGGATGATGCTCTCGAAGGAGCAGCGACCCTCGTGGTGGTCGAGTTCGGCCTGGCCCTTAGCGTCGAATGGGATCGCTCCCTCACGCGCGGCCACGGCCATCACCTCGTCGCGGGGAACGAAGAGAAACTCGGCCTCCGGATCCACGAAACGTTTGATCAGCCACGGACACGCCACGCGATCCACGTGCACGTGTGAACGAGTTACCCATTTCATCGGTCTCCTCCTTTGTCATTACCAGCCGACCAACTGCGCAAGCTCACTTAGAGGGTGTCCGAAAATTCACCACGAAGGCACCAAGAAACAGAGAAGTTACTTGCTCTTTAATGTCACTTTGTGCCTTTGTGCCTTGGTGGTTTGTATCTATCTTCATCTTGCTCTCGTCGCACGCCCCCGGCCCTCCGGGCCACGCATCCCCACGTAGAAGGCTACTGCGAGCACTCCCAACACTCCGGCCACCACGCCGAACGCCCCGCTGTAGCCCCAGGTGCTGACCAGCAGTCCCGTCACCATCGGCCCGGCGGAGTGCCCCACGTCCATCACACTCGAGAGTACCCCCAGCGACGCGCCGCTCGCCGCCCGGCTTAGATCCGACACCAGCGCCGAGGTCGAGGCTGTCACCGTCGCCACTCCCAGTCCGAACAGGGCAGTAAGTGCCGCCAGCGACCAATAGTCAGCCTGGTACGGCATGGCCACTACCGCCGCCGCCCCCGCCAGCAACCCCACCACAATTGGCCTCTCGCGCCCCCAACGGTCGCTCAAACGGCCCATCAGCGGCTTGGTCAGCGTGGTCACCATTACCTGAACCGTGAACAGCGGGCCGATGGCCCGCGCTTCCCAGCCCAGCCCTCTGAGGTACAGTGGCAGAAAGGTCTCCACCGCGCCGAAGGCGAAGTACTGCGCCGCCTCCACTGTGCTAGTGAGCAGGATGCCCCTATGGGTGAGCACGATGCGCAACTCATCACGCATCTCGCGCCAACCGCCGTGCAGTCCTCGACGGGTGATGGGGTCGGTCGCCCGCTCCGGCACGGCCATTGTCCTGGACACTTGCAGCGCCGTCAGCAGGGCCAGCGTGCCCGCCACCCCGCAGCCCAGGTACACCCAACGGAAATCATCTCCCACGATCAGCAGCCCGCCCACCAGCGGGGCCAGGAAGCGGCCCACCATCGTCGCCGAGGAGTACCAGGCCATGCGCTCACCACGCCCTTGCTGGAAAGTGTCAGCCACGGCAGCCATGGCCACCGGTCCCAGGATTGCCGTCGCCAGGCCGTGGTAGACGCGCACCAACACCAGATGCCAGGGCGCACTCACCAGCAGGTACAGGAAGGGTGCGGTGGCGAACACAACCATGCTCAACAGGATCACCCGCCGCCGTCCCCACACGTCCGAGAGCGCGCCAGCGGGCAGGCTGACCACGATGCCCACTACCGTGCTGGCAGCAGCGATGAATCCCAGCGTGCCTTCGTCCACCCCCAGGCTCTTGATGAACAGGGGGAGCGCCGGGTTTTTGCTCATGGTTGAGCTGAAGATGGCAAAGCCCCCCATCAGACAGAGCCAGAGGAAAGGCGAGACCAAAGTGCGACGGCCGGGAGTCACAATTAAGCCCCCTATTTCTCCAGGTGGTAGGGTACGTTAATGACCACCGTGTTGCGACGGTAGTGCAGTACCATCCTGATCAACAGCGCCGTTTGATTGTGCAGCAGGTGATGCCACCAGCGAGCCGGCACGAATTCGGGCAAGAGCACGGTGATCACATCATCCGGTCCATTATTTTGCTCCACCTGCTCGATGTAGTCCATCAGCGGTTCCAGGGTGGAGCGGTAAGGCGAGGGCAGAGTCACCAGCGGGATGTCGCTCACCCACTGAGGCCATTTTTCTCGCACCTTTTCCGTCACCGCCGGGTCCACGTCCACACACACCGCCGTGATGTCAGTGGAAATCGAGCGGGCGTATTGCAGCGCGTGCAGCACTCCCCGATGCACACCAGCCACGGGAACGATGACTTTACTGGCCGATAGCGAGGGCAGTTCCTGCACCCCTTCCAATGAGAGTTGGGCAGCCACGGCGCGGTAATGGTGGTTGATCTCCAGAAACATGGCGATGATGATCGGCTGGAGCAGGACCACGATCCAGGCTCCTTGTGCAAACCTGGTCACGGCCACGATGACCATCACCATGCCAGTGGTCAACGCCCCCAGACCGTTGATCGCTGCCGACAGCCACCAGCGCTTACTCTCACGGCGGGTAAGCCAACGGCGCACCATCCCCGTCTGCGAGAGTGTGAAAGATATAAACACTCCTACAGCGTACAGTGGGATTAGCGCGTGTGTGTTCCCATGGAAGACAATCACCAACAGCGAGGACAGCACGCTCAGCAGGATGATCCCATTGGAAAACACCAGCCGGTCGCCCAGGTTCATCAGTTGGCGGGGGAGAAAACGGTCGCGGGCCAGGAACCAGGAGAGCCGTGGAAAATCTGCAAAACTCGTGTTCGCCGCCAGCGTCAGGCCCAGCACCGTGGCCAACTGGATCAGATAGTACAGAGGGCCGTTGCCGAATACAATCCGCGCCAGCTCTGATACCACTGTCTCACCTTTGCTCGGCACAACGCCGTACAGATACGCAAGCATGGTAATACCCAGAAACAAAGAGGTCAGGATGCCCCCCATCCAGAGGAGCGTCTTGCTGGCATTCACTGCTTCTGGTGGTTTGAAAGCCGGAACACCGTCGCTGATGGCCTCGATGCCGGTCAGCGCGGTACAACCGGAGGCAAATGCGCGCAGGATGAAGAACACCGTCACCGGCTGGACGGTAGGGATGGCCACCGCCTTTGCCCGGGCCACGGGCACGCCCCCGGCGAAGTAGCGCACGAGGCCGACGACGATCAGGAGGTAGAAACTGAAAATGAACAGGTAAGTCGGAACGGAGAACAGTGTGCCGGATTCGCGCACCCCGCGTAGGTTCGCCAGCATGATAAAAG
>JAGGZG010000303.1 GCA_021162125.1 Anaerolineae bacterium | reverse complement strand
GCCCCTTGCACCGGCTAAACCCTTTCACCAAGCTGGTCTTGACCTTTGCCTTGATTTTGATCGCCTTCCTCGGTCCTGGCTATTATTTGGCCACAGCCATCTTCATTTTGGTTCTCATACCTTTAAGCTTCTGGGGTCGTATATGGCGTGAGTTTGTGAGCACATCCTTGCGCTTACTTCTGCCCTTCTTCGGCTTTCTGTTTGTGATGCAGAGTCTCTTCTACCCTGGCGGGCAAACCGTTCTCGTCAATCTGTGGATCTTCTCGGTAAAAGCAGAGGGGGTGGGATTCGCCTATTTGACCGCCACGCGAATCCTGGTGGTGGTAGCGTCCTTCCTCGTATTTCTCCTGAGCACGCACCCCAGCACGCTAATGACCGATCTGGCCCGCCGTGGCTTGCCGTCCCCTCTGATCTACGTGATTGTCTCCACCCTGCAGATTATTCCCCAGATGCGGGTGAAGGCAGAGACAATCATCGACGCCCAGCGCTCCCGGGGATTGGATACGCAGGGAAGCCTGCGCAAGCGAGTACGGGCGCTCCTGCCTCTGGTAGGCCCCCTGGTCTTCAGTTCGCTGGTGGACGTGGAGGAACGAGCCATTGCTATCGAGGCTCGCGCCTTTAGTGCCAAAAGGCCCAAGACGAGCCTCGTAGAGGTACCGGATTCCAGAGCGCAGATGATCGCCCGCTGGGTTTTCGTGGGGATCGTGCTTCTGGCGATTGGGAGCAGGATATGGCTATGATTGATGTTCAGGATCTCACCTACACCTATCCGGCCACCGACAGCCCGGCTCTCAAGAACGTTTCCCTAAAGGTAGAGGAAGGAGAGTTCGTGGCCATCATAGGGGCAAATGGGGCTGGCAAATCTACTCTCTGCTACACCATCGCGGGATTTATCCCCCACTTCTTCGCCGGAACGTTAAACGGTAAGGTGGAGGTGGCCGGGATCGAGAGCCAACACTCGACGCTGCAGGAACTGGTGTTGAACGTAGGGCTCGTCTTTCAAAATCCGTTCAATCAGATCTCCGGAGCCAAGTTCACCGTTTATGAAGAGATTGCTTTCGGTTTGGAGAACCTCGGCATCCCCCGTGAGGAGATGATAAAGCGGGTGGACAAAGTGATGGCCTTGACTGGGATCACTGACTTAGCCAAGCGTTCACCCTATGCCCTCTCGGGTGGGCAACAGCAACGGGTGGCTTTAGCCTCCATACTGGTGATGGAGCCCAAGATCCTGGTCCTGGACGAACCGACCTCTCAGCTAGACCCGATTGGCACTCGCGAGGTTTTCCAGGTGATCAAAGAGATGAGCAATCGAGGGATGACCGTGGTGATGGCTGAACACAAGGTGGAATGGATAGCAGAGTTCACCGACAAGGTCATTGCCCTTTCCAGGGGAGAGGTGCTCTTGCAGGGTCCGCCGGCGGAGGTTCTTACCTCGCCGCTTCTTCCTCAGCATGGGATCGGCATCTCCCGATACACGGCGGTGGCCCGCCGGGCACGAGAGGAGAACCTCTGGCCAGCCGCGCTGCCGCTGCCCGTCACGCTTGACGATGCCGTCGCTGGATTTGTGGGGGGATTAGAAAATGCGCATTGAGATACAGGACCTCCACTTCTCCTATCCAGGCGGCGTAGAAGCACTCAAAGGCGTCTCCCTGGTGGTGAATACCGGGGAAAAAGTGGCCATTGTAGGGCAGAACGGGGCGGGTAAGACCACCCTGGTCAAGCATCTCAACGGTCTGCTCCTGCCCACTAAGGGTACTGTGCGCATTGGGGATTGGGATACGAAAGATTACCCGGTAGCCCGATTGTCCTCCCGGGTGGGCTACGTCTTTCAGAATCCCGACGAGCAGTTGTTCAACAAGACGGTGTATCAGGAGGTGGCTTTCGGTCCCCGCAACCTGGGCTACCCGGCCGAAAAAGTCGCCGAACTGGTGAAGAACGCTATGGCTCTGACCGAACTAACGGGAAAGGAGAACGTCAACCCTTACGATCTCATGCCCACCTGGCGGAAGATGGTGGCCATGGCCTCCATCCTCGCGATGGATACTCCCATTGTGGTCCTGGATGAACCCACTACGGGTCAAGATGCAGCCAGCATCGAGCGGATAGCTCACTGCGTGCAGGTACTTCACCAGCAGGGCAAGACAGTGATCACTATCACCCACGACGTAGACTTCTGCGCGGAGAACTTCGAGAGAATCATCGTGATGGGTGGAGGGCGGATCCTCCTGGACGGCCCGGCTATAGAGGTTCTGGCGCAGGAAGAAATCCTGGCGACTACCTACGTGGAGCCGCCGCAGTTGACCCGACTCGGCAATCGGTTGGATTTCCCCCATCCGGTGCGGAACGAGGAAGAGTTCCTCGACATGTATCGCCAGCTCCACCGGCAGAGGGATCGGGCCTGACTCTGTTTTCACTGAACCGAATGGCGCCGGGTATCTCAAGGTAAATGCCATGTCTATTCTCACCGCCAGCGGACTGGCGAAATCATACGGCGCGCAGGACGTGTTCTGGGACGTATCGATCCAGATCGCGCGTGACGATAAGATCGGGCTGGTCGGTCCCAACGGCGAGGGTAAAACCACCCTGCTGCGCATCCTGGCTGGTCTGGAGGAACCCACTGCCGGGACGGTTCATCGCGCCCGTGGACTGCGCGTGGGTTATCTCCCCCAGATAGTGGACCTGGACAGTGAGCGGACGGTGTACGCTGAGATGCTGACCGCCTTCGCCGAGCTGCGCGCTCAGCAGGCCGAGTTGCGCCGCCTGGAGGAGGCGATGGCCGATCCCGCCCGGCGCGAGGAGGCCATGCGTCGCTACGCCGACCTGCTCACCCGCTTCGAGCTGGCCGGGGGCTACACCTACGAGGCCCGCATCCGGCAGGTGCTGACCGGGTTGGGCTTTTCCGCTGAAGAATGGGATCATCCATTGGGCCAGCTTAGTGGGGGGCAAAAGACCCGTGCCCTGCTGGCTCGCCTGATCCTGGAAGACCCAGACCTCTTGCTGCTGGACGAGCCGACAAATCACCTGGACCTGGCTGCACTGGAGTGGCTGGAGGATTACCTGCGTCAGTGGCCGGGCAGCCTGGTGGTGGTGGCTCATGACCGCCGCTTTCTGGACAAGGTCGTTGGTCGGATATGGGACCTGGGCTTTGGCCGGCTGGAGAAGTACGTGGGCAACTACAGCCGCTACACCGAGCTCCGCGCCGAGCGCATGGCCCGTCGCCAGGCCGAGTACGAAGCGCAGCAGGCCCACATCGCCAAAACCGAGGCTTTCATCCAGCGCTACAGGGCTGGCCAGCGGTCGAAAGAAGCCCGTGGCCGCCAGAAGCGCCTGGCCCGGTTGGAGCGAATCGAGCGCCCCCGCGAGGCGCAGACCATCCGTCTGCGCCTGGAGACCGATCTGCGCAGCGGGGACCTGGTGCTCATTACCAAAGGGCTGGCCGTGGGTTACGACCCTCAGCATCCACTCTTCACTTGCCCGGACCTGATCTTGCGCCAGGGACAACGTGCCGCGCTCATCGGCCCGAACGGTTCGGGAAAGACCACTTTCCTGCGCACCGTGCTTGGCCAGGTAGCGCCCCTCGCCGGGGAGGTGCGGCTGGGGGCCAGCCTGAAAATCGGCTACCTGGCCCAGACCCACGAGACGTTGAACCTGGAACACACCGTCTTGGACGAGATTCTGGAGGTCAAAAACCTGCCCGTGGAAAAGGCCCGCACTTTCCTGGGCCGGTTCCTGTTCCACGGCGACGAGGTATTCAAGCGGATAGGCGACCTCTCCGGCGGGGAGCGTAGCCGGGTGGCCCTGGCCAAACTTACTTTGCGGGAGCCCAATTTCCTTCTGTTGGACGAGCCGACCACTCACCTGGACTTACCCTCGCAGGAAGTCTTGCAGGACGTGCTCGTGAATTTCCACGGCACTATCCTGTTGGTTTCCCATGACCGCTACCTGATTGACGCCCTGGCTACCCAGGTGTGGGTGTTGGAGCATGGCCGGCTGCGTGTGTACCAGGGGGACTACGGCGCGTATCTGGCCCAACGGGAGGCGGAGGACCAGCAGGCTGCGGAAAGGGCCGCCAAAAAGCAGGCGCAGGCTCAGACGCAGAAGCGGCCGGAGAGTCAGGAGAGGGCCAGACGGCGCGAGGCGCAGCAGCGGGCGCAGCGCATGGCGCAGCTCGAGGAGGAAATCGCGGCCCTGGAAGCCCGCTTGGACGAACTCAGCCGGGAGCTGACCATCGCCAGCAGCGCACGAGCCCTTGACAAGGTGCGTGCTTTAGGAGTAGAATACGAACAGGTGGAAGCGGAGTTGAATCAGCGGCTGGCCGAATGGGCAGAGGTCCACGCGGCATGACGGTTCTGATTGGGCTCACTGGCAACATCGCTACCGGCAAGAGTGAGGTGGGACGGATGCTCGCCGAGCTGGGAGCGCGGGTCATTGACGCGGACGCCGTCGCCCACCAGGTGATGCGCCGTGGCGGCCCGGCCTACGCCGCCGTGGTCGAGGCTTTCGGGCCGGACATCCTGCGCCCCGATGGGGAGATAGACCGCGCCCGCTTGGGGGCCATCGTCTTTGCCGATGCGGAGGCACTGCGCTGCCTGGAGGCCATCGTGCACCCGGAAGTCATCGCCCGCGTGGATGCCCTCGTCCGCGAAGCGACCGAGCCGGTGGTCGTCGTCGAGGCCATCAAGCTCATCGAGGCCGGGATGCACCGCGACTGCCACGCCCTGTGGGTCGTCACCTGCCCGCGCGAACAGCAGATCGCCCGCCTGATGCGCACCCGGGGGCTGAGCGAGGCCGAAGCTGTCTTGCGCGTGGATGCCCAACCACCGCAGGCTGAGAAAATCGCTCTGGCTGACGTGGTGATTGACAATTCGCACACGCTGGCCGAGACGCGGCGACAGGTGGTGGCCGAGTGGAAAAAGCTGGTCGGCGAATTAAGGAGACCTACGCATACACCGAAGAACTGTGGTTGAGGAGGTAATCCCGTGGACGTGACAATCCGACGCGCGACGCCGGGCGATGCCCAGGGCGTGGTGGACGTTTTCAACTCGGTTATCGAGGAGGGGGGATTGACCTCGATGTATCCCACCCTCACCGCCGAACAGGAACGGGCTTTCATCGAAGGGTTGGGACCACGTAGCGCCTGCTTCGTCGCCGAGGCGCTGGACACCATCGTTGGCTTCCAGACCATCGAGCCTTTTGCCCCATGGACGCGGGCGATGGATCACGTGGCCATCATGGGCACCCAGGTGCACAAAGGCTTCCGCCGGCAGGGAATTGGCCGGTTGTTGGCTGAGGCGAGCCTGGCTTTCGCCCGCGAGCAGGGCTTTGAGAAAGTGGTCATCTACGTCCGCAACGGGAACGCCGCAGCCAGAGCTTTCTACCGCAGCCTGGGATTTGAGCCGCGCGGCACTCTCACACGGCAGGTGAAAATCGCGGGCCAGTACGACGACGAGGTCTTCATGGAGCTATTCCTGGAGGCCGCGCCGGAGCGCGTGGCGGAAAGGCCCACGGCCGCCGTCGAGAAGCCGGCCGTGAAAAAAGAGGCCGTAGTCGCAGAAGGGGCGCTGGCGGTGAACGTGCGGCGGGCTAAGCGCAAGGACATTCCGGCCATCGCCGCTATTATCCAACGGGTGCGACCTGGCGGCGCACGCATCACAACTGAAGAGGTGCAGGCCAGGCTGTTTGAGAAAGGGTACTGGGTGGCCATCTCCCGCAAAGCGGGCGGGGTCGCCGGCTGGCAGGCAGAGAACCTGGTCACCTGCATTGAAGATTTCTACGTGTACCCGGTGAGCTACTATCCCCAGGTAGGCGGGCCGCTGCTGGAGACCATCGAGAACGAGGCTCGCCAGCTCTCGTGCGAGGTGGCCATCGTCTTCGTTGATGAAGGAATGCCCGCGTTGGTGGAGGAATTTTTCCGGGCCCACGGGTACGAACGACAAACAATGGATGAGCTGCACAAAATCTGGCGCGAGGTGGCTTCCGAGATTATCGGCGAGGGTCGATTTATGATGGTCAAGCAACTGCTGGAACGCCCCATCATGCGCCCTCTGTAAACTGAAGGAAGAAGGAGGACATACAAATGGCCAAGGGGTACGTTTATGAACACGTGGTCACACCACAGGATGCCACCGTCCAGGGCATGGCCTACGATGGCAGTTACGTGGAATGGGCCTGCACCGCCCGTGAGCGCATGATCATTGATCACATTGACATGACTCGCTTCACCTGGCCTGGATTTCTGACGGGGGAGATCTACCTGCGCTACATCAGCCCGGCCTTCCTCAACGACCGGGTGGAGGTGCGGGTGACCATCGGCGAAGTCGTTTCCGAAAAGGGACGTGCGCGGCTGGCCTTCCGCTTCGTCAACAAAGCCTCGCAGCAACTGCTGGCGGAGGGACACCAGGTCATTTTCTTCGCCGACCCGGCGACCGGCAAACGGATACCCATCCCCGACGAGTTCCTGAAACTGCTGGATGTCGTCGGCACAGAGGCGACCTGATGTCGGGTACCGGACAACAACCCACTGTCTCCCCCCTCACCGCCGAACAATTCCGCGCCACCGCCGCCGCCATCGAGCGCGAGGTGGGCAAGGTCATCGTCGGCCAGCGCGAACTGGTGCGCCACACCCTCATCACGCTGCTGGCCGGGGGCAATGCCCTGCTGGAAGGCGTGCCTGGCCTGGGAAAGACCATGCTCATCCGCACTCTGGCCCAGGTCATTGATTGCACCTTCTCCCGCATCCAGTTCACCCCCGACCTGATGCCCGCCGACATCGTGGGCACCAACGTCATCGTCGAGGACGAGAGCGGGCGGCGCACCTTTCGCTTCGAGGCGGGGCCTATCTTCGCTAACCTGGTGCTGGCCGACGAGATTAACCGCGCCACGCCCAAGACCCAATCGGCTCTGCTGGAAGCAATGCAGGAGCACAGCGTAACCGTGGCCAAGACCACCCGCCGCCTGGCCGAGCCCTTCTTCGTCCTGGCCACTCAGAACCCCCTGGAGATGGAGGGCACCTACCCCCTGCCCGAGGCCCAGCTCGACCGCTTTCTGCTCAAGCTGGACGTGCCCTTCCCCAGCGAGGACGAGTTGGTGGAGATCGCCAACCGCACCACCGGCGCGGAAGAGCCCCGGCCCGAGGTCGTCGCCGACGGTCAGGCCATCGTCGCCATGCAGGAACTGGCTCGCGCCGTGCCCATCGCTCCGCACGTCACCGCCTACGCCGCGCGGTTGCTCAAGGCCACCCATCCCAACGATGGCAACGCTCCCCCGATGGTACGTAGCTACGTGCGCTACGGGGCCAGTCCGCGTGGGATGCAGGCCATGATCCTGGCTGGCAAGATCATCGCCCTGCTGGATGGGCGCTACAACGTGGCCTTCGACGACCTGCGCGCTGCCGCCCTACCCGCCCTGCGCCACCGTCTGATCCTCAACTTCGAGGCTCAAGCGGAGGGAATAACGACCGATGAGGTGATTGGGGAAATATTGCGAGAAGTCCTTCCTTGCGAGCAATGAGGCTGGAGGAAGACTGGAAGATTGGAAAGTTGGAAGACTGGGAGGTTGGAAGACCACTGAAAGGAGCGCCTAGATGCCCCAGAAATACGCACTTGAACCCAAAGGACTCCGTACTCTCCGTGCTTTCCAACTGGCCATGAAACTCGCCGATTCGGTCTATGAGGCGACTTCGTACTTTCCTAAAAGCGAATTTCGACTGATAGGACAGATGCGAGGAGCGGCGGTCTCTGTATTCGGCAACATCGCTGAAGGGTACGGGCGCAACGCCATTGGTGACTACATTCGCTTCTGCGAGATCGCCCGTGGCTCGCTGGCCGAGTTGGGCAGCTATATCGAGTTCTGCCAGAAACAGAAGATGCTCCGCTCTCAGGACGAAGCGAGGTTGCTCGACCTCTACAATCACACCTGGAACACACTTGGGGCCCTCATTCGCTCCTTGCGCAAGAAAAAACTCGACGGCACGTGGGATCGTACTTACAGCGCCGTCCACGAAGAACAGGAGCTTTATGGAATCTGAGGCCGCCTTCCATACTTCCAACCTTCCATACTTCCACCCTTCCAATCCTCTATCCTTCCATCCCCTTTTCGACGAGGCTTTCCTGTACAAACTCGAACGCCTGTCCATCCTCTCCCGCCGGGCTATGGCTGGCCAACTCCAGGGAGAGCGGCGCAGCCCCAAACGCGGCCAATCCGTCGAGTTCGCCGACTTCCGTCCCTACACGCCCGGCGATGACTTCCGTCGCATTGACTGGAATGCCTACGCCCGTCTGGAACGCTTTTTCCTCAAGCTCTTCGTCGAAGAGGAGGACCTGACCGTGCACCTGTTGGTGGACACCAGCCGCTCGATGGACTGGGGCCAGCCCAACAAGCTGTGGTACGCGGTGCGTGCAGCCGGCGCGCTGGGCTACATCGCCCTGGCCAGCCTGGACCGGGTGACGGTCAGCGCCTTCGGCCAGCAGGTGGACGAGACCTTCCCTCCGCACCGGGGCAAGCAACAAGCGATGGCCCTCTTCGCCTTCCTGCAAGGGCTGACTCCCCAGACAGACACAGACTTGAGGACTGCCCTGCGAGGTTACGCGACTACCGCCACCCATCCCGGCCCGCTGCTTCTGATCTCCGACCTGCTGGACGATGGCTGGCGCGACGGGCTGAACGCCCTGGCCATCCGCGGCTTCGAGGTCACCGTGTTGCACCTGCTCTCGCCGGACGAGACCGACCCGCCGTTGGCGGGCGACCTCAAACTGCTGGACGTGGAGACCGGCGAGCCCGTTGAGATCACCGCCGACTACGACCTGCTGGCCCGTTACCGCCAGGGCTTGGCCGGCTGGCAGGACGAATTGCGCGCCTTCTGTGGCGGGCGGGGGATGAACTACGTGACCGTCACCACCGATGTGCCTTTCGAGGAGCTTATCCTCTCCTTCCTGCGGCGACGGGGGGTACTGCGGTGAGAAGCCCCCGGAGTAGTGGTCCTCCCGCAGGTCCCAAACCAGCGGGAGGATAGTCCCGCCGAGGGGTACGGCGCGCCGTGCCCTTACTCGATTTACGAGTTGACTTTTGTGCGAGTTTGGAGTATCTTTGGGCCTGGAGGGGACGATGAGCCGGGCACGGAAGCAGTTAGGGCAGTGGGGAGAAGATCTGGCGGCCCGTTATTTGCAGGAACGGGGCTACGTGATTCGTGCGCGCAATTACCGCTATTCCAACGTAGGCGAAATGGACCTCGTGACTGAGCGCGACGGCCAGCTCGTGTTCGTCGAGGTGCGCACCAGACGGGGTAACGCTTACGGTACTCCCGAGGAATCCATCACCTCGGCCAAACAGGCGCGGTTGGCCGAGGTAGCTCAGGCATACGTGCAGGAGCATGAGTGGGCCGGCGACTGGCAGATTGACGTGGTGGCCGTGGAATTGACCCCCCGTGGACAACTTCTCCGCGTCACCCATCTTCCAAACGCGATTGAGGGACGATGAATCTGCCTTCGCGTAGTGAGAGTGATCAGCGTCAACGTTCGCCCTTGATAGTGATCGTCGGGCCAACGGCGGTGGGCAAGACATCCTTGGCCCTGCGCCTGGGCCAGACATTGGACGCTGAAGTGGTGTCTGCCGACTCGCGGCAGGTATACCGAGGGATGGACATCGGCACGGCTAAGCCGACCCTCGAAGAACGCCGGCTTGTCCCCCATCACCTGATTGACGTGGTAGATCCCGATGAACCCTTCGGTCTGGCCCAGTACCAGACCATGGCCTACGCCGCGATTAGCGATGTGCTCGCCCGTGGGCGACTGCCGCTGCTGGTCGGTGGCAGTGGACAATACGTGCGGGCGGTGGTCGAGGGGTGGGGCATCCCCCGCGTTCCTCCTGACCAGGAGCTCCGTGACGAACTCTATCGCCAGGCCGAGGCCCAGGGTTCGGAGGCGCTACACGCCCGCCTGAGCGCGCTTGATCCGGTCGCAGCCGAGCGCATTGATCCCCGCAACGTGCGGCGAGTGGTCCGTGCCCTGGAGGTTTGTCTGTGTACCGGTGAGCGCATCTCCGATCTGCAACGCCGCCGTCCGCCGCCGTACCGCATCCTGCAAATTGGGCTGACCATGCCCCGCCCGTCCCTGTACCGGCGCATTGACGAGCGCGTGGATCGCATGTTAGCCGCCGGGCTGGTGGCCGAGGTGCAGTCTCTCGTCGCGCGCGGATACGATTACGAGCTGCCTTCCATGTCTGGGCTGGGCTACCGGCAGATTGGGGCATATCTGCGCGGTGAGATTTCTCTGGACGAGGCCGTGCACCTGATCAAGCGGGAGACCCGTCGCTTCGTCCGCCAGCAGTACAATTGGTTCCGCCTGGATGACGAGCGTATTCGCTGGTTTGATGTGGAGGTAATTCCTCCGGGAGAGATCGAGGCGGTAGTGCGGGAATTCGTGGGGCAGGGAGGCTGAGTGGGACGATGCATACTGATGTTAGACTGGCTAGAGCCCATCGCAGAGGTGCTGCATGATGATACCTGTAGTATGCATAGTGGGCGAATCAGGCGTGGGAAAAACCACTTTTCTGGAGAAATTGATCGCGGAGCTGAAACGGCGGGGATACCGTGTGGGGACGATCAAGCACAACGTCCACGGTTTCCAGTTGGATAAGCCGGGCAAGGATAGCTGGCGTCACGCCCGGGCAGGGAGCGATGTAGTAGTCATTTCCTCGCCGGGCAAGCTGGCTCTGATAGAGCGCCTGGAGCGGGAGCTTACCCTCGACGAGGTAGCCGCGCGCATCACAGGCGTGGATCTCATTCTCGCCGAAGGGTACAAACGCAGCGACAAGCCCAAGATTGAGGTCTTCCGGGGGGAAGGAGGGAACGAGTTGCTAAGCACTCCCGATAAATTGATAGCGCTGGTAACCAATCAGCCCCTTGATCTGGATGTCCCGCAGTTCGATCCGAATGACGCAGCGAGTGTTGCCTCATTGCTGGAGGCTCATTTCCTGCATGGTTCAGATGGAAGATAGAAGTTAGAAGCGGATTTGCCGCGTTATAGAATTGCCCTACAAGATTTGCGTTATGCGCGAGAATTTTTCGGACGCAGATTGACGCAGATTTTCGCAGATAAAAATGTAAAAATCGGCGTTCATCCGCGTTCATCTGCGTCCCCTGGATTGGTTGCGGCCGGAAGCCGCGTTATGTTTTGTATAACAAAAGTAGTTTCAGGAGGTGTGCCATGTCTGTAGTTGGCGTGCTGACGGATAGCTGTGCCAGTATCCCAGAAGCGCTGATCGAGAAGTACAACATCAAGGTGGTGCCCTACTACATCCACCGGGGTATGGAGACCCTGCGCGATTTGGTGGACGTGCAGCGTGAGGAGTTCTTCCGCTGGCTGCCCACGGCCACAAAACTGCCCACGACCGCCAGCCCAGGGCCGGGGGATTATTTGCAGGCTGTCCGTGAGATGGCTCAGCGCACGCGCGAGATTGTGAGCGTGCACATGACGTCGCTGGGCAGCGGGGCATATCAGGCGGCCGTGGCTGCCCGGGATATGGCTCGCGATCTGTTGCCCGATGTGCGCATCGAGGTGATAGACAGCCGTAACGTATCCCTTTGCCAGGGGTGGATGGTGATCGAGGCCGCGCGGGCAGCGCTGGACGGGGCGAGCTTTGAGAGTGTGATAGACTGCGTGCGCCAACTCATCCCCAAGACGCACATGATCCAGACGGCTGACACCCTGCGCTATTTGTACATGGGCGGGCGCATTGGCCGGGCCCAACATCTGGTGGGCTCGTTGCTGCGCATCAAGCCCCTCATCGGCATGGAGGATGGGGTCATCATTCCCTTGGGCACGGCCCGCAGTCGCGCCAGGGCCTACCGGCGTATTGCTGAGATGATGGAGGAGGCGGTAGGACATCTGGGGCGGGTGAAAGTGGCTTTCGTCCACGCTGCTGCTCCTCAGGAGGTTGAGAAGCTGCGTCGTCTCGTCGAGGAGCGACTGACCTGCGTGGAGACTTTGGTCGCAGAGCTATCGCCGGCGCTGGGAGTGCACACCGGGCCGGGGACGGTGGGAGTGTGCTATTATCCCTTATGATGAACGTGAACCATCCCCACGTGCCAGTATGGGAAAACTCACTCGTGATTGAGGAAGGGCGACGGGCGGATGCAAGTTCTCAGTTGTATCGTGCTGGCTGGCGGGCGGAACACCCGCCTCGGGATGGACAAGGCATTCCTGGAAATCGGTGGGCAGCCCATTATTGAGCGCATAGTGGAGCGTATGGTCAAAATCGGGGATGACGTGCTGTTGGTGACCAACACTCCGAAACAGTTCGCTTATCTGGGGCTGCGCATGGTGGGGGACGTCCAGCCCGGCCAGGGGGCGTTGGGTGGGTTGTACTCCGGGCTGCTCGCTGCTCGCCACGAGTACAGCCTGGTGGTGGCCTGTGACATGCCCTTCCTCGATCTCAAGCTCTTGCGCTATATGGCTCTCCTGACACCAGGGCAGGACGTAGTGGTCCCCCGCATGGGGGACTTGCTCGAGCCTCTCCATGCCATCTATTCCAGGGCCTGCCTGAAGCCCATTGAGCGGGTGCTGGCCCGTGGCGGGCGGCGGATCGTGGAGTTTTTTCCAGAGGTTCGGGTGCGGTACGTTGATCAGCGGGAAATAGACATCTTGGATCCGAAGCATCTCTCGTTCTTCAATGTCAACACGCCCGCCGATCTCGATCTGGCCCGAATGCTGGCCCGTGATAGGTAGGGTAGGCTTTCAGCTCCCCCGTCGCAGAATTATTTGCCAATTGGAATTTTGTGTAGTATAATTGGTATGTACCGGTAATAACCACTTCTACTTTCTTCTCTCCTGAAGTTTTTCCGCCTGAGCAAGATGCGCCTCGATGGGGAGGTCCGGATGAGTCTCGTCAAAGATAGCTCAGTTCCCCTTTATCTGCAACTCAAGGACGCGCTGGCGGCCCGGATCGCCCGTGGCGAGTGGCGTCCTCATGAACGGCTCCCTTCTGAACGTCAACTATGTGAAAAATTCGGCGTCAGCCGGGTGACGGTGCGTCAGGCCCTCGATGAGCTGAACCGAGCCGGGTTAGTGTATACCACTCCCAGCAAAGGCACATTTGTGGCTGAGCCCAGACCCAGCCTCGATGTGCGGGTTTCCCTGGCCGGCTTTACCGAGGACGTCCGTCATCTGGGGGCTGTTCCTTCTACTGTCCTTCTGGAAGCCAGTCTGATCCTACCATGGCCGGAGCTGAGGACGATATTGCGCGTGGGTGAGGACGTGGAAGTAGTCAAGGTTGAGCGCCTCCGCCTGGTCGATAACGTCCCCCTTGCTCTGCACACCGCTTTCTTGCCACACTATCTATGTCCCAATCTCCTGCAATACAATCTGGCCGAGGAATCGCTGTTTCACATTTTGCGCTCCGAGTATGGGCTCAAGTTGGCCAGGGCCGAGGAGTCTGTTCGCGCAGTGTTGGCCAACGATAGGGAGCTCAAGTTGCTGAATTTGACCCATCCCGCTCCGGTGTTGAGCGCAGAACGTACCACGTTCCTGGAGGATGGACGGGTTATCGAGCATTCGCGGGCCACTTATTGTGGGGATTGGTACCGGCTGCGCATGGAGCTGCACGCAGTGGATTAAGTCATGGTCAAATTTGTCGCCTTTCGGGCATAGCTTTTTGGCGAGTAAGGTGTTATTACTTCGTAGAGAGGGTGTTGGATGACTCAGGTCGTATTGGTAACGCATGGTGAGTTTGGTGATGCGCTGCTTCGCTCGGCGGAGATGATTATCGGGCCTCAGGATGGGGTGCATTCGGTGTCTCTGTTAGCCGGAGAAAGTCCCGAGGGTTTCGGGGCTAAACTAGATGCCGCGTTACAGGATGTTGGGCGGGAGGACACGCTGATTTTGATTGACCTGTTTGGTGGCACACCCTATAACGTGGCTGCACGGCGGGTGAGGGAACCGCACATCGAGTGCGTGACCGGGCTGAATTTGCCGATGTTGATCGAGACTCTGATGTCGCGGGATGGTGCTACGGCAGCCGATCTGGCAGAGGTAGCGACTCAGGCTGGCAAGGAATCTGTCAGGAATCTGGGTCCGCTTCTGAATAAGTAGGGTTCGGGGCGGCAGGTGAAGCCTCGGATGCGGATGGTGCCCTGCGGGGGTGTCTCGCGAGGGTCAGTTGGGTGCACGTGCACCAGTAGAACATGGAAAGGGGGTGAGGCAATATCGCTGAACTAGGTTTGGTGCGGATTGACGACCGTCTGATTCATGGACAGGTGGTCACTATCTGGGTCAAAGCGCTGCGTACCAACAGGATCGTGATTGTGGACGACGATGTGGCGGCGGACTCTTTCATGCAGGATGTTCTGTGCCTGGCAGCGCCACCAGGTATCAAGGTGGACGTGTATAATGTTCAGGAGGGCATCGCTGCTTTGGGGGAGGACGTTCCGAACCGAGACAAAATCTTGGTTCTGGTCAAATCGCCCCGGGTCGCCGAGCAGCTCTACAAAGGCGGGGTCAAGTTCAAGGCCCTGAACGTGGGAGGTATCGGGGCTGCTCCGGGTCGCAAGAACGTGTTCAAGAATATCTCTATGTCGGATGAAGAGATTGCGACTTTGAAACGTCTTATGGAAGAAGGGGTGGAGATCACTCTTCAGACCGTGCCCGGGGAGAAATGCGTCTCCTTCGCGTCTCTGGTAAGCAAGCTTTGATCCGCACGAGTTATTCGTATGTTCATAGTTTCGTAAGCAATAAGGAGGATTCTCGTGAGAAAGAAACTTGCACTGGCTATGGTGGTTAGCCTGACGCTGGTGCTG
>JAGGZG010000219.1 GCA_021162125.1 Anaerolineae bacterium | reverse complement strand
GAGTAAATGGCGATATCGCGCTGGCAGAGGGCCAGTTTGTACCCCAGGTGCGCGTTGCCTACGAAGGAGCGCAGGCGGTTCATCTCGATGATGGGGATGGGCTCACGTAGGGGGTAGGCTGCTGCCTCACCGAAGAGAAACCAGGAGCGGAAGGGATATTGGTGGCAGAAGCCCCGGTAAAAGCGGTAGAAAAGGGCAGCCGCGTCCGTGTATCCCGCACGCATGAGTGGCGCTGGAAGGATCGCTCCGAACAAATAGAGCGCGATGACAGTATTGGTCAGGCTCACCCAATGGCGCGCAAGCCAGTAGACCGCCCGCTGCAACCGCACCACGCCGGGTTGTCGAGAGGCACGCCGGGCCTCCCGCCGACGCTGTGTCTCGCGCAGGATGGCCTCAGCATCGGGAGCTTCTTGCTTCTCTGCGCCTAAAGATTCAGATCCCATCCCACCCCCATTGACTCCAGCCATCCTCCAATGAGGACGAAGCTGTCAGTGAAGAGCACCAGGCCAGCCAGCACGATCAGGCCGCCCACGACTCTATGGATCCACATCTGATAGGGCGCAATGCGATGTCACCAGTGTGCCCCTTCTTCGCTGATTAACGATCGATTATACCATCGGCACCCTGATCGTCCATTCAGGGGAGAGGGCTGAAAGACCTATTGGCGCTTCCTGGTGACTGTCACCGAGAGGGGGGATGGCAACTGAGCGGCACGCGGATTAAGTACCGTGCCTCCGGTTGTGTGTCAGGTTAGCGGTGACAGTCACCGCCCTGGCGTCGTCCCTCGGATGCCGCAATCCAAGAGGGCAAATTGGGGCAGGGGAACCGCAGCGGCCCCTGCCCTGTGAGACACGCGCTTTTTGGCGCCACCACTGCAGATTATGTCTCTCGCTTGTAGCGCAACACCGGATGCCGTGCCGCCTGTACTTCATCCAGGCGGCGGACCGGCGCATTGTGAGGCGCCGTGTGCAGCAGTTCTGGATCCTGGCGAGCTTCCTCCGCGATGGTCAAGAGGATATCGGCGTAGCGGTCCAGCGACTGCAGGCTCTCGGTCTCGGTGGGCTCAATCATCAGTGCCTCGTGGACGATGAGTGGGAAGTAGTAGGTGGGAGGATGCACACCGTAGTCGATCAGCCGTTTGGCGATATCGAGGGCGGTGACGTCCGGCGCATCGGCAAAGCGCCCCTCCGCTACGAACTCATGTTGGCAGATCCGATCGTACGGGACGTGGTACACTTCGCGGATCCGGCTGCGCAGGTAGTTGGCGTTGAGGACAGCGTTCTCCGCTACGTCCCGCAGGCCGGGGCCGCCCAGCATACGGATGTAGGTGTAGGCGCGGATGAGGACCCCAAAGTGGCCCCAGAAGCTGCGTACCCGGCCGATGGTGCGCGGCGGATCGTAGAAGGTATAGCGTGTCTCCGCCGCGTTCTCTTGCGCCGCGTCCTGTCGCGCTGTGACCTTGATCACCACTGGCGCGGGGAGGTAGTCGGCCAGATGTTCGGCCACGCCAACAGGACCAGCCCCTGGGCCACCGCCCCCATGGGGCGTGCTGAAAGTCTTGTGGAGGTTGAAGTGCATGACATCGATGCCCAAGTCGCCAGGCTTGAAAACGCCTACCAGGGCGTTCAAGTTTGCGCCGTCGCCGTAGACCAGGCCGCCGCAGCCGTGGACGATATCAACCACCTGCCGGATGTGTTCCTCGAACAGGCCGAGTGTGTTGGGATTGGTAAGCATCAGTCCGACGACACGGTCTGTGGCCTGGCTGCGCAGAGCCTCCAGGTCCACGTTGCCCCGCTCATCTGATGGAAGTTCGACCACGCGCAGGCCGCTCATGCTGGTGGAGGCCGGATTGGTACCGTGTGCCGAGTCGGGGATCAGGATCGTATCGCGCTGCGTCTCACCGCGGTCAGCTTGGGCCTTGCGCATGATGAGCACACCGGTCAGCTCGCCCTGGGCACCAGCGGCGGGTTGTACTGTTACAGCAGCGAACCCGGCGATCCGCTTCAGGTACTCCTGTAGCTCGAACATGAGCTGGAGAGCTCCCTGAACTGTTTCTACAGGCTGGTAAGGGTGTAGTCCCACGAAACCGGGCAGACGGGCTGCCTGCTCATTGATTTTGGGGTTGTACTTCATCGTGCAGGAGCCCAGCGGATAGATACCTTTGTCGACGGCATAGTTGAGCTGGGACAGCCGCGTGAAGTGCCGCACGACGTCAACCTCGCTCACCTCGGGCAGTGGCAACGTCTGGCGTACGCGATCCCCGG
Organism: Anaerolineae bacterium; assembly: GCA_021162125.1. Taxonomy (GTDB): domain Bacteria; phylum Chloroflexota; class Anaerolineae; order JACIWR01; family JACIWR01; genus JACIWR01. The sequence goes on along the minus strand of JAGGZG010000219.1, from coordinate 442 downwards.
GCAGCGGGTATTCCGGTACGTCCAACTCGGGTGGCTGGGTGCCATGGCGTCCGGGCACTGAAAGTTCGTAGATCAAAGGCTCGCTCATGCTTCCCTCCCTGTCTGCCTTTCAAACGCGGCCAGCGCGTCGACGAAGAGGTCGATCTCCGCCCTGCTGTTCATCTCGGTAACCGCGACGAGCATATGGCGGCCCAGGTCTGGGTAGGCCTCGCTCAGGTCATAGCCCCCCAGGATGGAGGTGCCCCGGTATCCTCCCTGCAGGAGGAAGGCGTTGATGTTGCGCACTGGCGCCGGGCAGCGGACCACAAACTCGTTGAAGAAGGGGGTGCTCAGATCCACCTGGTAGCCGTCCAGGGCGTTGATACGATCCGCGGCGTAGTGGGCTTTGTGATAGTTCAGGCTGGCGACCTTGCGCAAGCCGTCCTTGCCCAGCGTCGAGAGG
>JAGGZG010000395.1 GCA_021162125.1 Anaerolineae bacterium | reverse complement strand
GCCTGGTGGTGCGCGGTGAGGCATACATGCCTCTGGACGCCTTCGCCGAGTTCAATCGTCGCCTGGAGGAGGCTGGCGAGAAAACCTTCGCCAACCCGCGCAACGCAGCGGCGGGCTCCCTCCGCCAGCTCGACCCGACCATCACCGCTTCGCGCCCGCTCTCACTGCTGTGCTACGCCATCGTCGCCAGTGAGGGGGTGGACATCGCCACTCAGTGGGAAACCCTGGCTTACCTGCGGAAGATGGGCTTCCCGGTGGCGGAGGACGTGGCCCTCCTGCACACACTGGACGAGGTGATCGCCTACTGCCAGGAATGGATGAAACGGCGGGATACCCTGAACTACGAGGCCGACGGCGTGGTGATCAAAATCAACGACCTGCGCATCCAAGAGGCGCTGGGGGTGGTGGGCAAGGACCCACGCGGGGCCATCGCCTTCAAGTTCCCGCCACGGGAGGCGACCACGAAGCTGCTGGACGTGGAGGTCAGCGTGGGGCGTACCGGCGCACTGACGCCGGTGGCCGTGCTGGAGCCGGTGGAACTGGCCGGGGTGACCATCAAGCACGCCTCCCTGCACAACTACGAGGACGTCGCCCGCAAGGACATCCGCATCGGCGACACGGTGATCGTCAAACGCGCCGGCGATGTGATTCCCTACGTGGCCGGGCCTATAGTTGACCTGCGTGATGGAAGCGAGCAGCCCATTACCATGCCAGATCGCTGTCCCGCCTGCGGTGAGCCCGTCGTCCAGCCTGAGGACGAAGTGGCCGTGTACTGCGTGAATGCCGCCTGTCCGGCCCAGCTCAAGAGGCGGGTGCAGCACTTCGTCGCCGCGATGGAGATTGACGGCCTGGGGGAGCGCACCGTTGATCTGCTCGTGGACAAGGGCCTGATCCACGATGCCGCCGATCTCTACACCCTGCGCCGCGAGGACCTCCTGAATCTGGAGGGCTTCGCCGAGAAAAGCACCGACAATCTGTTGGCCGCCATCCAGGCATCTAAACAGCAGCCCTTCTGGCGAGTGTTGACCGCGTTGGGTATCCGTTACGTGGGCAGTGTGGTCGCCCAGACTCTAGCCCGGCACTTTCCGTCCATTGATGCCCTGATGCAGGCCAGCCAGGAGGAGATACAAAGTGTAGAGGGCATCGGGCCGCGCATCGCGGCCAGCGTGGTGGACTACTTTCAGCGTGAGCGCCACCGTGAGATGATTGAGAAACTGCGCAAAGCTGGCGTCCGTCTGGCAGAGGAGGGGCGGGAAGAGGCGGAGGAGAGGGCACTGCCCCTGGCCGGAAAGGCTTTCGTTATCACCGGCACGTTGCCCTCGATGAGCCGCCAGGAAGCGACGGCTCTCATTGAGCGTTACGGCGGTAAAGTCACCAACTCGGTCTCGTCCAAGACCGATTACCTGGTGGTGGGTGAGTCGCCCGGCAGAACGAAATACCACAAGGCCCAGCAATTAGGCGTGCCCATGATTGATGAGGCGCAGTTGCGGAAAATGATTGGTGAGTAAAGTAAAGTGCCCGTCACTTCAGAAGTGACGGGCACCTAAAAAGGAGATGACCGATGAAAGTTTTATTGGTACAACCGGGCGAAAGCCAGGGTTCGGTGGGTTTTCGCAAGCTGGCGCGGCCCGAACCCCTGGCTCTGGAGATTCTGGCTGCGGCACTGCTGGACGAGCACGAGGTACGCATTGCGGACTTGAGAGTGGACCCTGATCTCAAGAGGGCATTGCGCGACTTTCAGCCTGACGTGGTGGGGGTGACGGGGTACACGGTGGATGTGCCCGACATGTTGTGGATCTGCCAACAGGTGAAAGAAGAATCGCCGCAGATCACCACAGTAGTGGGTGGCTATCACGCCACACTGTGCCCCCAGGATTTCAACTGTGCCTGGGTGGACGTCATCGTCGCCGGAGAGGGAGAGGAAACGCTCCCCGAATTGGTGCGCGCGCTGGAGCGCGGTGAGGACCTGCGCGCTGTCCCAGGTCTCATCCTGCGCGACGACGGAGAACAAGTAGCGACCGGCCCACGCCCCCTGCTGACCGATCTGGATACCTCACCCTTGCCCGCACGGGAGTTGACGGCCGCCTACCGCGACCAGTACCACTTCCAGTTTTGGCCCTCGCACGCCGCGATGGAAACGGCACGGGGTTGTCCATATCGCTGCAAGTTCTGCTCGGTGTGGGTTTTCCACCGCAAGCGTTGCCGCTTCAAGTCGCCGGAGCGAGTGCTGGAGGAGCTACGCACACTGACTGGTGACATCATCTGCTTCGTGGACGACAACTTCTTCCAGCGGCTGCCCCGCGCCGAGCGCATCGCCGACATGATCCGCAGCGAGGGTCTGAAGTTCAAATACTGGATACAGGCCCGCAGCGACAGCATCGTGCGCCGGCCCGACCTGGTTGAGAAGTGGGCCTCCATCGGGTTATCCACAGTGCTGGTGGGCTTTGAGAAGTATCGCGAGGACGAGCTTGACGACCTGAACAAGCGTAGCAGCGTGCACACCAACGAGGAAGCAGCGCGTATCCTGCGCGCTAACGGGGTGGACATCTGGGGGGCCTTCATTGTGGATCCGCAGTGGGGGCGGCCGGATTTCGATGCTCTCATCGAGTACGTGCGCCGCCTCAAGATCAGCTTCCCGCAGTTCACCGTGCTCACTCCCCTACCGGGCACGGATTTCTTCCGCGAGAAATTCCAGGAGCTGACCACTCGCAACTACGAGCTGTTCGACTTCCTGCACAGCGTGCTGCCCACCCGCCTGCCCATCCAGGAGTTCTACGAGAACATGGCCCGCCTCTACGCCAGCACGACGATGAGCCTCTCTGACCTGAAGGAACGCATCCGCACGGGGCGCATCCAGGTGGCCTCGCTGCGCCGAGTTAAGGATCTCCTCGCAGAGGTGACTAACCCTGAGTCCTACATGCGCGGCTTACGGGACCTGCACGAGAAGGCCAGCGAGCAACTGCGCAAGGGTTCGATGGGACAACTGGCCTTGCTTGGCGAGAAAGGCGCTCATTGAGAACCAAACAGCCAGCTCGCGACCTCGTCCGGCAGGCGGTCTCGCGAGCTGGCTGTGGTTACGAACACACGCACCTCAGGCGGAACGGCGGGCAAAGATGCCCGCTTTACTGATTCCAGCCGGCGCCGCAGTGCGTCCACCAGGCTGATCCGCACCACGATCAGCGCCCGTGGCACGGCGCTGAGCAAATCCAGCGCGGGAGCCAATCCTCCGCCCTGCACGAGCTCCAACGGCCCAATCTCGTCCACCACCAGCAGGTCGCACCCAGCTTCGACTGCCGAGGCGATGAAGGCGTTGGCCCAGGCGAAGGCATCGGCCGTGAAGTGGTAGCAGCCCACGCACGGCCCGCCCAGATCATGGTCGGTGCGGGCCAGGACCCGCCGTTCGCCGCTGCCCAGGTCCACCCCGACGATGCCGACCTTGCGCCCGTCCTCAATCAGGGGCGGGGTCAGCAAGCCGCCACAGGCGAAGCCCCGCGCCCTCGCTGCTTCCACCACTTTTTGGCAGACTGTTGTCTTCCCTGCGCCGATTGCGCCGCTAACCAGGGCGACCAACACAGCTAAGAAGCCTTCTTCACGTCCTTCAACCACTCCTGGGGGATCAGGCAGATGAAGCGGAACACCTCGTCGCCGGTATTCACGAACTGGTGGATTTCGTCGCCGGGGACGAAGGCTACACTTCCCGCCGGCAAGGGATAGTCGCCATTTTCGCTTTTCAGCTTACCCTGCCCGGCCAGGACGAATACTTCATGCTCGAACCAATGGGCATGATAGGGAGTGGCGTATCCGGGCTGCACCTCGAAGATGCGCATGGCGAAATACGGCGCGCCGTCGTCCTCGGTGATGACCCAGCGGACAGTGACGCCGGGCACCCCCTCGACCTCTTGTGCTTCCACCTCACGGTAATCTTTGACGAACATGTGACCTCCTAAGCTCATAGTAGCGGCTTCAGTCGCTTCAGCAGTGACAAGCCCAATGCGTGCTTCCGTTAGCGAGCACGTGTTTCGTGCTGCGTGTTTCGTGTTGCGTGTTGTGTGTTTCGTGTTGCGTTTAGAGTGGTAGCCAGGTGCCGATGCCCTGCTCGACGGCACGCTGGTAGATGAGCGGGGCGGTGGCCATGTCGTCCAGAGCCAGGCCCAGGTTGGCGGTCATCGTCCGCTCTTCGGACGACTCACGCCCCGGCTTGCGCCCGGTGACCAGCTCGCTCAACTCGGCGTAGATGGGCGGGATGTCCTGGAAGTAGCCGACCTCCCTGTAATGCTCGAGCTGGGGCACGTCGTCGGTGCAGAATTTGTCGGCCTGGCGCATGGCATCCGGGTGCCAGTAAGAGTCGAAGTCCACCAGCGAGGCGAAGGCTCCGGCCTCGAACCAGCCCGGCTTGATGGTGGCGTGCGGCACTTTGAGGATAGGCCCCGCCGTGACCACAATGTCACAGCCGACCACGGCCTGCTTTGGTTCCTGGACCGGAATCACCTCCAGCCCGAACTGCGCACTCATCTCCTGCACGTAACGGCGCTGGGCATCGGGATTGACGTCGTAGGCCATCACCCGTTTGATGGGAAAGAGCACTTGCAGCGCCTCCAGGTTGCTGCGCCCCTGCACGCCGCAGCCCAGGATGCCGACGACCTCGGAATCGGGGCGGGCCAGGTATTTGGCGGCCACCGCCGTAGCCGCGCCGGTGCGCTTGGCTGTGATCCACACGCAGTCCATCACCGCCAGCGGGACGCCGGTCTCGGGGTCGTTGAGGATGAGTAGCCCGTTGATGTAGGGCAGGCCGCGCTTGTAGTTCTCCGGGTAGCCGCTGACCCACTTGATTCCAGCGGACTTGAGGGCAGGGATGTAGGCGGGCATGGCGTGGATGAAGGCGTCGGGCAGGGGATGGATGCCGGGTTTGGGCGGCATCTCCACCCGGCCTTCGCCCTTCTCGCGGAACATCTGCTCCAGCGCGGTAATGATCTCGGACATGGTCAGGCCAACGGACGCGACGTCGGCCTGGGATAGGTAGAGCAGTTTGGGTTCGGACATGGTTCACCTCCGTTCGGTCAGCCGATGTAGCGGATTAGGCGGATGGGGACGCGAGAGCCATCAGCCACATCGGTTCCATCGGCTTAATCGGCTGACCGGTATGAGCAATGGGGAACGGTGATGGTAGGCGTTAGTGGGACAGTAGATG
>JAGGZG010000167.1 GCA_021162125.1 Anaerolineae bacterium | reverse complement strand
CATTATCAGAGTGTTGCATAAGTGGAGACCCGAACTTGTTCGGGGTGCTCTGGCTAACCGGAGGCTGGTTTGTCCGGGCCGTTCCGCAACAAGTTGCGGACTCCGGCCGACAACCGGGCACAAGGACAAATCCCTTAAAAGCACTTATGCAACACACTGAACCTGATCACGTGACAGTCACCCGTGAGGTGACTGTCACTTTCAGTACCCTATGTCCTCAGTAAGAAGTGCCCGGCACCTCGCACTTAGCCAAGATAGCCCAACCCCCGCAGGCGCTCTGCGATCTCCGCTTCCTCCTCCGAGGAAAGCGTACCCGCTACCCGTGACTCCACCGTGGCTACGACCTGGTAATGCACGGCGTGCGTCTCCTCGAAGGCTGGCCGGAAGATCTCGTGCAGCACCCGCCCATCCATGTCGTCGGGCACGGCCTCATCCATGAGATGCAGGAGCGTGGGAGCCAGGTCCACGATGCGCGCGCCTCGGATGCGTGCCCCCTGCTGAAGGGCCGGCCCGCGGGCCAGGAATATCCCGTTTGAACGGTGGCAACCGGAGTCACCCCGAATCTGCTCTGTGATGATGCGGCCATTTGTGGCGAAGAGCGGGCAGGCGATATACCGGTAACCATCCATCACCAGGTGCAGATCGGGCCCGCGTTCACAGTATGGCCCGGCACACACCTGCTCGCGCGTCAGTATTCGGTCCACCAGCGGCTGGCCGGTGATCGGATTTCGCAGCGTGCCCAGCACCTCAATCACCCGCCGGCGCACGGCCTCGTACTCCTCTGGACGGACGATCCCCCGTGGCTGACGCCCGTTGAGATTGATGTACACCTGGCCCACGTGCCCAATCGAGTAGGCTACAGTGCGCGACCAATCCACGTCGGCGAAAGAGAGAAAACGGCCCATGACCTTATTGCGGGCCCGCTTGGAGACTTTTACAGTGATATTCTGCAACCCCAGCCGGGCCAGCCAGCGATACACCGCCGAGGGCGTCAGTCCCAGCCGGAACAGGACGTACTTTAGCCGGGTCAAAGGATCGCGTTTGAGGTGCAGCAACCCGGCCTGGAGCAACAGCACGTTGATGTTGACCATCCCGTGCAGCGGCCCGAACCCGTGATCGGACATCAGCACGACGGTGGTATCTTCGCCAGCCTGCGCCAGAAGTCTGCCCACGGCCTGGTCTATCTTCTGATAGCCGTGCAGGATAGCATCCCCGTAACGTGCTGCCTGCTGCGCATCGTGGGCCGGGTGCGAGGGGTCCATGTGCCGCCACAGGGCGTGCTGCAGCAGGTCCAGGGCCAGAAAGTGAACCATCATGAAGTCCCAGGGCTGATCCTGCATCAAGCGCAAGGCGTAGCGTGCTCGCTGCTCGATGAGGTTGTCAATGTCAGCGATGAAAGCATCCTCGTTGCCCTCTTTGTACTGCACATCGGGCACAATGCGATACGGGCCTAATGCCCTCTCATACGGACGAAGGAAGCCCGGCGGATAAGTGAACTCCGCCCCCCGTGGAGATAGCAGGCCAGTGATTATAAAACCGTTGACCGGCCGGGGGGGATAGGTCACCGGCACATTCATCACCCCCACCCGCCGGCCTCGCGCCGACAGAATCTCCCAGATGGTCGCCCCGTTAATGCTGGCCCCGTTCACCAGGTCGAACTGGCCCTGCCGCTCGCGGATGTAGTCGAACACACCGTGGCGACCCGGGTTCTTACCGGTCATGAAAGTGGGCCACGCCGGCGAGGTCACCGGCGGGACGGTGGATTCCAGGTCCCCGCTGACCCCCTCGGCGAGCAGACGCCGGAACGTGGGCAGCTTGCCCTGTGCTGCCCAGGGTCGGATGAGGTCAAAGGTGGCTCCGTCCAACCCGATCACCAAAACTTTCGACGTATCTGTCACGAATCAATCACCCTTCTTTCCGAAGCTGCTCTCCGCCTTGAATGATCTCGCGGACGACGTAGATAGGCTTGTTTTGGGTTTCGTGATAAGTGCGCACCACGAGCTCACCCAGCAAGCCCATCGTCAGCAACTGAATGCCAACCATGATCAGCAGGATCGCCAGTAAGAGCAAAGGACGGGCACCGATGCTCTGTTTCAACACGAGCTTAACCATTGTGAGATAGGCAGCGATGGCAAACCCGCAGGCGAAGGCCGCCAAGCCCAACGAGCCGAAAAGTTGCATCGGTCGCGCGGAATAACTTAACAGAAAGCGCACCGTGAGCAGGTCGAGGATGACTCGGATCGTGCGCGAGATGCCGTACTTGGATTGGCCCCGCTGGCGGGGGTAATGTCGCACGGGAACCTCGGCCACGCGCACGCCCATCCAACTGGCCAATGCCGGGATAAAGCGGTGCAGCTCACCGTATAGGTGGACGTTCTTGACCACGTACCAGTCGTAGGCTTTTAGCGAGCAGCCGTAGTCGTGCAAATACACACCCGTCACCCAAGAGATCAGGCGGTTAGCGATCATCGAGGGCACCTTACGGCTGATGAGCGGGTCCTGGCGATGCAACCGCCACCCGCTGACCACGTCGTAGCCCTCGGCCATCTTGTCCAGCAGCAGCGGGATGTCGGCGGGGTCGTTTTGCAGGTCAGCGTCAATGGTGATCACCGTCTTTCCCCGCGCCAGGTCGAACCCGGCGGCGAATCCGGCGGTCTGCCCGAAGTTGCGTCGGAAGCGCACCACCTTGAGATGCGGGTCCTCGGCAGCCAACTCCTTCAATACAGCGAATGTGCCGTCCGTGCTGCCGTCGTCCACGGCGATGATCTCGAAACTGTGGCCCAGATCGTCAAGCACGGCGTGCAGCCGGGCGTGCAACTCGGCCACGTTCTCCACTTCGTTGTAGATGGGGATCACCACCGAAAGGTCCAGGTTGGGTGCGGATTGAGAACTTGCCATCATACTCCCTTTGATCAAGAGACGTAGCCCAACGCCCGCAGGCGCTCCACCACCAGGGCCTCGTCCTCAGCAGGATAGTCCTGGCTCTGGCGGCCATCAGGGCCTACGCCTTCGGTAAGGGTCACCGGATGGGCGGCACGGTGCACCGCCGTGAAAGCATCCTCCAGCACGCGACCATCCATGTCGGCGGGCACGGGCAGGCCCAGGGCATACAGCACCGTCGGGGCAATATCCACGATGCGCGCCCCCTTCAGCGTCCGCCCCGTCTCTACCCCTGGCCCGTGCATGACGAGTACCCCGTCCATGTTGTGATGGCCGGTCTGGCCGTAGCTGGGCTCCACCAGCCGATTGGAGCCGAAGTCAGCGTGGCCAAAGGAGACGTACTTCGCCCGGTCGGTGTGCAGGATGAGGTCGGGGGCAGCGTCCACCCGCGCGCCGTGGTAGATGTCCTCGCGGCGATAAGCGCGGAAGATCACTGCATCGCCGGTCTCCGGATCGCGCAGGGCCAGGGCCTCGCGGATGATCCGCTCGCGGACGGCCTCGTACTCCTCGCCTGGCTCGATCACTCCCTGCGACCGCTGCCCACGGACGTTGAGGTACACCTCGCCGAAGTTACCCACCGAAAAGGCCCGGGTACGGCCCCAGTCCACATCGTCAAACGAGAGAAATACCCGCCGCAGCAGGCCGCGCCCCCGCCCCCGCTTGACGTTTTTCCGCAGCCGGCTCAGGCGCAGTAGGGTGACCAGGCGCAAAACGTTCATCGGTGTGAATCCCAGTCGGAAGGCAGCCCGCTTGAGCAAGGTCCACGGATTACGTCTGAGCTTGAGCAAGCCCAGCTCGCGCAGCCAGTTGTTGATGTGGAAAAAGCGATGGAACGAGCCGAAGCCGTGATCGGACATGACGATGACCAACGTATCCTCGCCGGCCAGGGCCACGATCTCGCCCAGAGCACGGTCAACGTCCTGGTAGAAACTCAGGATGGCATCGCGGTAACGGGCGGCCTGTTGGGGATCGTGGCGGGGATGGGCGGGGTCCAACAGATGCCATAGCTCGTGCTGCAGTGTGTCGGTAGCCTCGAAGACGAAAGCGAAGAAGTCCCACTCCTTGTGGCTGATCAGGTACTTCACCGCCTCCACCCGCCCCATCTCGAACCCACGCATGTCCTCGATAAAGCGGCCCGGATCGCGCGAGCGGTTGCCCTCGAACAGAAACAGGGGAAACTCCCCCACCTCGCGCCACAGCTCGACTTTGAGCTCCGGCGGATAGATGTAGGGGCTATCCTGGCTGGGGGCCAGGAAGGAGCTGATCACAAACCCATCCACGTGCTCTGGCGGATAAGTGATGGGCACGCTGACCAATCCCACCTTACCCCCCGCCTGATTGATCAGATTCCACATCGCGGGCGCGCCGCGATAGGTGACGTTGGCCACCTGTACCTGATAGCCATCGGGTCGAGGGAACACGAAGTCGAACAGACCGTGCTGGCCGGGGTTCTTCCCCGTGGCCAGTGACACCCAGGCCGAGGCCGAGACCGGTGGGATGGTCGTGGTCAGCAGGCCACGCGCACCGCCAGCGCTCAGCCGTTGAAGGTTGGGCAATTTCCCCTCGGCCATCCATGGGCCGAGCACGTCAAAAGTAGCTCCATCTAGTCCCAGCAACAATACCTTACGCTTCAGCGCCGTCATAACCTCCTCCGCTAGTTGGTCTGATCGGCACGAGCGGCCAGTTCCCGCGCGCCGCTGACAGCGTACAGCACCCCGCCGATGGCCCCAGCGCACAGGCGCAAGGCGTAGATCACCAGGGACATGGCCACCGCCTGGGAATCCTGGACGCCAGCCTGGGTGAACAGGGCCACGTAGATGCTCTCGCGCACACCCAGCCCGTTCAGAGAGATGGGCAGCGCGGTCACCGTACCGATGACCGGCACAAACAGGATAAAGTACAGGGGGGAAATACGCACGCCCAGAGCCAGGGCGACGCAGAGGTTAGTCCCGGCCAGCACCACGGTGAACACAATGCCCACCAGAAGCGCCGCCAGCAGCGACCGTCCATCGTAAGCCAGCATGGCCGCGGAAAGTTTGCGCACCCGTTCCTGACGGGCCAGGCGACCGATGAGGGGCAGCCGCTCCCACAGGTCACGCTGGAGCAGCACCCAGCCTCCACCGAGAATAGCCAGGGTCAGGGCAGCGATGACCCCGGCCACCGGTCGAGGCACCAGCCGGAACCCGAAAGCCAGTCCTATCAGGGCCAGCAGACACGAGGCCAGCAGGCCGACGATCCGGTCGGCCAGGACCGCACTCACCGACTCGGCCCCACGATGACTGTGCTGTGATAGCTCGAACATCTTCACCACGTCCCCGCCGAACCCGCTGGGCAGGAAGGTGTTGAAGAAGAAGCCAACGAAGTACAGCATAACCAGCCGGCCGTAGGTCACGGACACACCCAGGGCTCTCAGCAACACGTGCCAGCGGTAGGCGCGGATCACCAGGCCCGCCTGGAACAGCACGAAGGCCACGGCCAGGTAGCGCCAGTCGAGGCCGCGCAGCGCGTCGAGGGCATCCTGCACCCCCACACTGAGCAAAACGAGGGCCAGCAGGCCCAGGCTCAAAACGATTTTCAGTAAATTGAGCAGTTTTTTCTTCAAACCGGACTCCAATAGATCGCCCCCTGGCCCATCCAAACAAAGCCGTCGGGATTATAGCACGAAGCCCGTGCTCCGTCAATTGAACTTATCCCAGACCTCGAGGTCTCTTAAGACCTCGGAGGTCTAATCCTGTGGTCAGGGCGAAGCCTGCTTTGCCTCTATCTCCACCTCTCCCAGGGGCACAGCAGCTCCCATCCCCAGGCGGATTATCCGCTCGTCCAGTGGGGTCAACGGGCGTAGGGTAAAAGCGTCGTACACGGTCAGGCGCAGTGACGCTGTCCCCAGCGCGGCGTCGGCGGGAACGGGCAGGAAGTGGGCGTCCGTCACCCGTGATCCGCGCAGCCACTTGAGGGTGGGCACTGCACCCAAAGCGGGCACCGAATCGTGCTGGGTGAACCACCCGCCCGCCGCGTCTGACAGGCTGATCGAGACGTCGTAATCGCGCAGCAGAGGCCGGGCCCCCAGCCAGCGCACGGTCACCCGTTGCGTGCTTCCTGCCGGCCAGGGACCGGGTGGGACATCCACTCCGATCAGGAACATCTCCCCGCCCAGGGGCACGTAGCGACTGCCGGCGTGCGGGCCGGGCAGGATCAACCGCCCGCGCAGCGGCCAACTCCACGGTCCGACCCAGGCTCGCTGCTCGCCAGCGACAGACTGCACCTCCAGGCGCAGGGCCGTCATTTCCATCTCCAGCGGCAGGTCACAGGCCACGGTGAAGCTCGTCCCGGCGGGCACATCGGGCAGGGACAAGCGGGCCACCTCATCGAATCCGGCGTACACCACCGCCTGACCAGGCTCCCGCGCGTAGACGGGCTGTCGCCAGTGCAGGTAGAGCCGCCGCTGGCCGGGCAAAGTGGTGTCGTAGTCCACGCCCACCAGCGACGGCCCGCCCACCGTGGGCTGATAGAGCGGGTGCAGGGTGAGCGGAGAGTCTGTGCCGGATACCACTTGCACCTGGCCCAGCAACACGGTCTCCGCACCGTCGGCCGTGGTCAGACGCTGCCACCCACCATCGGCCAGGGGGATGTACGTTCCCGCGACCAGGCGATAGGTGCCCGGGGCAGCCGTAGTCAGCACGGGAATAGTAAAGCGGTCCACCCGTACCTCGCCGGGGACGTAGTCCGATGCGCCGGGGTGCGAGACGTCGCCCTGGCCCAATGGCTGCCCCGCCTCGTCCACCAGATGCACGAAGAAGGCAATGGGATGCTCCAGCGCGGCCCGGGGCCGCCAGCACAGGTCCACCGTCAGCACGTCGCCGGGGGCCAGTACCGCTCCCTCCAGACGATAGCCGATCACAGACACCAAGCCGCCGAAAGTGGCCTCCAGCGGGGTCAAATTGGGCGGCGGGTCGTAGACAGGTCCCTCCTGTACCAGAAAAGCCTCACCCAATGGAACGAAGCGGTACGGCAGTGCCCCGAAATCCTGATAAAAGTTTGTGACTACCACTGGCCGTGTCCCGATTTCCTCAGCGATGTGCCGTGCCCAGGTCTGCGCGTAAGGCACGCCCTCTGGATGCACGTAAGCCACGTTCACGTCAGGGCGCACACCCTCGACCTGCTGGAGGTACCACAGCGGGGTGGCCCAGTGCCAGTTGGCGAGGATCACCGCACCGGCGGGGGCGGCGCTCAAAAGCGAGGCAGCGTAGTCCCGCGCGTCTGTGTCGTGGCTGAGGGCCACGTAGTTGGGATAATTGGCCACGCCCAGGCCCACCGTCGCCAGCAGGACACTGGTGACTGCCAGTGCATTCACAATCGGCAGGCGGAGGCGCCAGCGGGCCAGCCAGCCAGTCGCGCAGCCGACTGCCAGGGCGACGGGTACGTAAGCGGGCATAAAATACTCCACCGACTGCGGGGCACGATAGGTGGCGACGACGAAGCCCATGACGGCGAACACCCCGCCGAGGAGTCCGGCCATCCGCGGTCGTCGCCAGGCGAGCCACACCGTGCCCAGACCAGCGATTGCCAGCAATGGCCCGCCAAACTGGAACACCAAAATGTCGCCCAGGATGCGGAATCGTTCCGCTAGCAGGGGCGAGCCGAGGTAGTAGAACATGTCGCCGCTGAAACCCTTGCCCACCAGGTGGTCAACCACCCGCCCGAAGCTGGTCAGCGCGCCCGTGCCAAATGGCGCGCCGGTCCAGGCGCGAATGGGCACGTAGAGGATGACCAAAAACGGGAACAGAAAGGCCAGGGCGAATTGGAGACAGAAACGACGCTGGCGGAAGGGGGAAGAGTCACACAGCAAAATAACCGCCGCGAAAACGGGAATGAAGAAGGCCAGCGAGCCGTGATGGGCAATCCCGAAACCCAAGGCCGTGGCGAAGGCCAGCAGGTTCGTCGGTCTTCGCTCGTCAGCGTAGACCACCAGGGTGTGGATGCACAAAGCGGTGAAGAACGCAGTCAGGCTGCGGATGTTGGCCGTGGTGCTCTGCGCCCAGAAGGTAGTAGAAAGGCCCAACGTCAACGATGCTGCCAATCCACCCAACACCGAGCCGGTCAGTCGCCGTGCAGTGCGGCTGACCACGACCAGGGTCAGCGCACCGGTCGCAGCGGAAAGCAGGCTTACCCGCGCGGCGACGTCCATGGTCAAGGGCAAGCGGGCGAACAGCGCGCCGAGCAGCGTGTACAGCGAGTAGCCGGGCGGGTGGGCGACGCCCAGCACACGGGCCACGAGCTGGAATTCACCAGCATCGGCAGGGAGGATGGTCGGGGTCAGGGTGAGGCGATAGAGGGCGTAGGCAACCAGGAACACAGCGGTATCCGCCAACGCACCCCTTAGCCACTGCCAACGTGCCGACTGCGCTGCGTCCGCTGGCCGGGGGAGATTGACCAGCAGGGTAGCCACAGCAGCGACGAATCCAGCTCCCTCCGCCACGCCGAAATTGACGCGCGGCCAGAGCACGTAAACCCACAGCGCCAGCAACGGCGTCCACGTAAGGGACAGCCGGCGCAGCAGGGCCAGCAAATTGATCCCCACTGCCGCGCCCACCCCGGTGAGCAGCAGCAGAACGACTGGCGGCCAGCCGTTAGTCCACACCTCCGTGACCAGGCGGCTGGCATACAGTCCCAGCCCCAGGCCGATGGCAATGAATTCCCAGCGTTTAACTCGATTCCACACAGAACACCCCCGTCAGCCGCAATCTCTCCCAACAGGCAGGCTCCTCTGGCAACGGGTCTGATTATAGCACGAATGAGGACAAATTCAAACAGCTGCCCTCCTGTATCGATGTGCGATCGAGGACGGGATGGCGCACGATACTGTTGTGGTATCCCCCGAACACCCGCTTGACAAGAGAGTCGAGTGATGATAGAATAACCACGCGAAAGAAACAAACCCTTTGCCCTACTTTGGGGGATCGTCTAGTGGTAGGACAGCGGACTCTGGATCCGTAAGCCGAGGTTCGAAT
>JAGGZG010000049.1 GCA_021162125.1 Anaerolineae bacterium | reverse complement strand
TCATCGTAGAGGAGTAAAGGGGTTATTATGGCCGAGAAAAACGTCATCGTCGAAACCTACGATCTGATCAAGGTCTACGGCGATGGGGCCGAAGTGCGGGCCCTGGACGGGGTGGACATGGCCGTCCAGACCGGAGAGTTCGTGGCGGTGATGGGCCCCTCCGGCAGCGGCAAGTCCACGCTGCTCAACATGATCGGTGCCCTGGACAGACCCACCGGCGGCACGGTGCTGGTCAATGGGCAGGACCTGGCACAGGTACGCAATCTGGACTCGTTCCGCGCCCGCTCTGTCGGGTTCATCTTCCAGATGCACAATCTGATCCCCACGCTGACCGCCCGTGAGAACGTGGAAGTACCGATGCAGGGACAGGCCATCAGCCGCCGGGCTCGCCATCACCGCGCCGCCGAGCTCCTGGAGATGGTAGGGCTGGGCGAGCGGATGAATCACCTGCCTAATATGCTATCCGGCGGTGAGCGGCAAAGGGTGGCCGTGGCCCGTGCGCTGGCGAACAACCCGGCCATCATCCTGGCCGACGAACCGACGGGCGAGCTGGATGCAGAGCGCTCGCAGGAGATTATCACCCTGATGCACCACCTCAATCAGGAACTGGGTACCACGTTCATCGTCGTCACCCACGACCTGGCCGTGGCCCGTCAGACCGACCGCATCCTGGTGATGGATTCGGGGCGCATCGTCCGCGAGGACATCATCGCCGATCCCTACTCTGAGGATCTGCGCCAGCTTAGAGACTCCCCTCTGGGACGGGCGCTATTAAGTGCCGGAGAGACAGACTTGATAGCAGCGGGGGTGCCATTCCGCCTGGGTGGCCAGTTGACGGAGATGGGACGGGCACTGCGTGAGGTGTTGGAGAAAGTGTGAGGCGATCCTGATGCACGCTCGCCGAAGGTCTCATGACCGAGGCGAAACGGGCTCGGTCATGAGACCTTCGCCCAGCACAAGAGTACCCCCAGAGCCCGTCTCTACTCCCGTTCCCGTGTCCATTCGCGAGCGAAAGTCACGAACTCGCGCAGCAGGTGCGTCGTGATACGCGCTTCATCGTAGACGACGAACAGGTCGCGGGTCAGTGTTAGTCCCTCAATGGCGACGACAGGCAGGCGCTCGGCTGGGGGCACGCGAGTGACGGCGAAGGCCGAGACAAAACCGATGCCCAGCTCGTCGCGGATAGCCTGTACCACCGCCTGCGTGCTGCCCAGGGTGAGAGCCACGTTCTCCCTGGGCAATTCTTTGCCCTGCGCCGCCAGCGCCTGCTCCACCGTGCGCCGCGTGCCGGAACCCTCCTCGCGCATGATGAGCGGTTGGGCCAGCACCTCTTCCCACGTGACCCGCTCCCGCCCGGCGAAGGGATGCCCCGGGTACACCGCCAGCACAATCTCATCCGCTGCCAGTCGTTCCCGCACGAGCCCCGGCCGCTCGACCGGCGCGCCGATGAATCCCAGGTCGCACTCCCCGGCCAGCACGTGCCGTACCACGTTGGCCGTGTCACTCACCGTGACCTGCGCCTCCACTCCAGGGTGCTGGGCCCGGAAGTCAGCCAACAACTGAGGCACCAGGTATTCGCCGGGCGTGGTGCTGGCCGCCAGGCGCAATGTTCCAGCAATGTCCTCCTCCAACCGGCGCAGTTCAGCGCACAGGGCATCGTAGGCCGCCAGGGTGGAGCGGGCAAAGTCCAGCACCGCCTGGCCACTGGCGGTAAGACCCACCAGCCCACGTCCGTCGCGCAGCAGCAACTTGACGCCCAGTTCCTCCTCTAACCGCTGTATCTGTTGACTCACGGCCGGCTGACTGATCCCCAGCGCCTGGGCTGCCGCCGAGAAACTCCTCCGTTGTACGACCTCCACAAACGTGCGCAGATAAGACCATCGCATTTGACAGCCCTCTCTTTCTGATCGTAATAAACCGGAGAGTGACGCGATAGAGCCCCTCTTAGAGCGTGTCTGCAAATTCGAGGTGAAGGTATCAACCACCAAGACACACAGTGGATTAAAAGAGCAAGTAGCCCCTCAATGTCATTAACTTGAGTTTTGCGATGCGGAGGGACCAATCAGGCCCACAGCACATTAACAAACGATCAGAGCCAGCACCACAAGCCAGCCAGGTCCGACCATTTTTGAAGCCGACCTGCCCGGCTGCGAGCAGCACGGTGATACCCAACTTTTAGGCCAGCAGCGTCTGCAACACTGTGTTTGGGGAGCAACCCTCCTCAATTCGCTGGGCGATCCAGTGAACCAGGAAGCCGAGCAACTCATCCGCGACCGCACGGCACCGTTGGCCTGTTGATTCGAACCGGCCCCGCACCGCCCAACGCGAGCGTCCCGGTGGCCCTTGGTCACCCAGAAGAGAATACGCTGCAAAGGACAGATACCAATGACGCTTGATACCCCGCAACTTGCGCAGCTGATAGTCTTCAAAGCCCAGGTACCCCTTGGCGTCCTCGTTGAAGGTTTCGGTTGGCCAGCGGTCGAGATAAGTGGTCAGGATGCGTTTAGCTTCCCACTCCCGCCGATTGGCCGCATAGAAAGTCGGTGTCTTATCCAGCTTCAGTTCATCTGCGTAGGTGGCGACGATGCGCACACGCTGGCGGTGGAGACATTTCATTGGCATCACCTTGCTGAAGGTCCACCACAACCGGCCGTTGATCTTGAGAGGTCGATAGGCTTCGGCTGGGATGTTGGTGATGAACTTCTGGAGTTGCGTCCAGCGATTCTCGAACAAAACCTTGCGGTCCTTAGGGCAGCCGCCAACCCAGTCCTTGCCCATTTCCTGCACCACGCTAATCAGTGGCCAGCGACAAAACCAACCGTCGAAGAGCACGACATCGAAGGGCAGTCCCCAAGCTACAGCCTGCTGTACCAGCTCTGCCGCCAGTTGGGTTTTGGTACGAAAGATGCGCTGGCGTATCCCATAGGCCAAGAGACTCACCAAATAGCGATGGTAGCCGTTCAGAGTGGGTTCCGCTCGCAACTGGGCTGCCCTCTCTGCTAGGCTGGCTAACCACTTCCTCTTGCGGAACTGGAGGTATAGCCGAAAGTCTACGGGAAACTGGTCGGCCCGATTGACGTAGTAGCTGGTGACCACATTGTGTGCCCAGACATACCTGTTTAGTGTGTGGTCCTTCAGGTAGGCCAGCTCCTCAATTCGGCACTTGGTATGATGAGCCAGCGTGTCGTCGATGATCAGCCGACCGGCCCGAGGACTCACGGGCCGCCGATGGAGACGAGCCATCTCCAACTCTACCCGTCGCCGGTTCAACTCGCACTCATCCCAGTCGGCTTGGGTCAAAAACTTGTTCAGAGCACTCTGATCGTTGTTGTTAAGGAACAGGGCATTGATCGCGGCGACCGTTTTCTTGTCGCCAACAATCAGGCCGGTCACATATTCGCAGAAGTGTTTCACCTGCTCCTCGGTCTGAAAGACCGGAGTGAAGTAAGGCAGGTTGTCAATAACGACACTTGGAAACTGGACGATGGGCAACCGCATCACGCACCTCCTGGCAGATTGGTGCGCATGTTTTGCCACACATCGTCCCCAAAGTCAAGTCATCGCAAAACTCGAGGCTATTAATCTGATTGTACAAATTCTCCAGCCCGTAGTATTCTATCAACACCTGTTCAACAGCGCGTGCATCATACTGACTGAGGTTTTCGAGACCAGGGATTGGCGATACTTTCCACC
>JAGGZG010000194.1 GCA_021162125.1 Anaerolineae bacterium | reverse complement strand
TGACCACGAGGCAAGAGCCTCTTTGTGATCGGTGCCTGGCCCGCCCATAGTGTACCGCGAACTGGCTCTTCTGTCTAGCCCGGTAGTGCCACTCATGGCATTACCCCAGATTAATTATACTAGGAGTAGGTGTGTAATGTCTGCTACGGAAAAAGCCGCGATTCGCGAGAAGGCACGGATCGCTTTCGAAAGCACGCGCAAGGAACGCACTCCCATGGGCGATGCCATGCGGCAACTGCTGAAGAACCGCGCAGCGGTGTTGGGTGGAGCCTTCGTCATTTTCATCATCCTGGTCGCCATCTTTGCCGATTTCATCGCCCCGTACGGATTTGCGGAGGTGCACTTCGATGATAATTACGCCCGGCCCAGCTCTAAGTATCTGGCCGGTGCCGACTATCTGGGGCGTGACCTCCTTAGCCGTACCATCTACGGCTCGCGCGTCTCGCTGGCCGTCGCCTTCGTCGCTTCTACTGTCAGCCTGATAATTGGCCTTGTCGTGGGGATGGTCTCCGGGTATGCAGGAGGCCGTATAGACAATATCCTGATGCGCTTGGTAGATTTCCTGTACGGGTTCCCCTTCTTAATCTTCGTCATCTTGCTACAGGTCTACTTCAAGGCCCTCTCCCGCCGAGGCGGTGGTGTTTTCATCGTCAGCACGCTACTCGACTTCAACAAGCGGATGGGGGGCATGCTGTTCATCTTCATCGCCATGGGTTTCCTCAACTGGTTGCAGATGGCACGTATAGCCCGTGGACAGGTGCTCTCCTACAAGCAGAAAGAATTCATAGAGGCGGCCCGCATGGTCGGAGCCGGAGATGCACGTATCATCTTCCGTCACCTGCTACCCAACGTACTGGGGCCGTGTATCGTCTCCGAGACGCTGGCCATCCCGGGATACATTTTCACTGAGGCATTCCTGAGTTTTATCGGATTGGGGGTGGACGCTCCCACTCCGAGCTGGGGTATCATGATCTCCGAGGGGTATACGGGCTTACGCTCTTACCCGCACCTGATCATGGCTCCAGCCATCGCCCTGGTGCTCACCGTACTGGCTTTCAACTTCCTGGGCGATGGACTGCGCGATGCCTTTGACCCCCGGCTGCGTGGAGAATAGCTAACGAGAAGCCCGTTTTCTGTCAGAAAACGGGCTTCTGGCATCACAGGGCTGACCTCGCCGGGTCAGCCCTTTTTGTACCTCGTAACAGGAGGCCGCGATGCTCAAGTCAACAGGGAAGGAATCTTCAACCCAGAAGCGATTCCCCTGGTATGGCTGGCTGGGCCTGGTGGTAATGCTCGTCGCCGAAGTACTGTTGTTCGCCCGCGTGGAGCCGGTGCCTACCTGGTTCACGCCCGTCGTGTGGAGCGGCTACATCCTCTTCGCCGACGGCCTGGTGCTGCGTCTGAAAGGCCAGTCCCTCATCCACGACCGCTGGAAGGAATTCCTGATGATGTGCTGGCTCTCATTGCTCATCTGGCTGGGCTTTGAACTGTACAATCTGCGACTGATGAACTGGTACTACGTCGGCCTGCCGGCCCAGGCCTGGCAGCGGGACCTGGGCTACGGTTGGGCCTTCGCCACCATTTTCCCGGCCATCTTCGAGTCGGCGGAGTGGCTGGAGGAACTGATCCCCTTCCAGCGAGTACGCATCACCCCCCGCCCCTGGCGGGAGTGGCTGCTGGTGCTCTCAGTGATCGCCGGCTTCGCCTTCGTCGCCATCCCACCCATGCTGCCTTACCGCATCTCGCGTTACTTGTTCGGCTTCGTGTGGCTGGGGTTCATCTTCCTGGTGGACCCCATCAACCGGCGGATGGGCGCGCCGTCGCTGCTGCGCGACTGGGAGGAAGGCCACCCGGCCAGGGTGCTCTCCTTGCTGGCCAGCGGCGTGGTCTGCGGGTTGTTGTGGGAGTTCTGGAACTACTGGGCACATACCAAGTGGATTTACGCCATGCCCCTCCTCTCCGAGATTAAGCTCTTCGAGATGCCGGTGCTCGGCTTTCTGGGCTTTCCGCCTTTCGCTCTGGAATGCTACGTCCTGTACCAGTTCGCTAAAACTGCCCTACGCGGGGACAGGCTGTGGGTGTGAGGTGACGCACTTTGGAACCGGTGCCTCTTCGTGGCTGGGCCCTGGAGTGCGGCGAACCGTCGTAGGGCGGGGCCTTGCCCCGCCGAGTCCGTGTCGGGCCACGGGCCCGACCTACGGGGGCGCGTCCCATAAGCATCGGGCCACTGAACGGATACAAAAAGCGAAAGGGTGGAGATCGTGGTTGATCTCCACCCCATGGGTCTGTTTTATGGTCTAACTTACTGGAATGAGATGTCCTCACCTTCGCCGGTGGTCGTCCTCCCGACTCTCAACGCCCTGGCCGGGTTCCCGGTCGGTCTGGAGTTTCCGCTGGTCGCTCACATTGTCCTGCGAGGAGAAGCCACAGACTATCAGTCGCCGTCCCCTTCCTCGCCAACCACCGCCCGCCATTCCCCGTGGATGCCATCCTCGCTGACTCCGTAGTACACGCGCAGGCTGCCGTCGGGCAGGCGCTGCACCAGGTCGTAGCGCACCACGCCCTTCGTCTTGCGCCGCTGCCATAAACCCAGGTCGCCGTGCCAGGTGACTTTAGCCTCGTCAACGGGATTCTGCTCGTGCTGGCTGATGGCGTAATGCCACAGCCTCCGCGACGAGGACAGGGTCACGTTCTGCACCTCGTTGTTGTTGCGCAAGTCACGGACAGTGTGGTACAGTTTTCCCTTTCGCTCCTCGCTGGACACGATCTCTACCCCGGTCCTGGGGGGCTCCACTGTGGTTGAGGGCCCGGTCTGCGGCACTGCGGCTGGCCCGGCCTCCGGCAGCTTGAGAGAGCGCTTGACAAGGGTAACGATCTCGTCACGGACGGCCAGGCTCGTCTCCGTCTCCTGGCGCACGTAAATTTTGCTGCCCTCGATGGTGTACGGTGGGTCTGTCCCCACCGGCACCTCAATGCGGATCACGTTCTTGCCCCCGGACTGGAGTACGTCGATGGACACCTCCAAGGGCGGGATCACTTTGTGCTCGATTTCGGCCCGCAACTGAGCAACGGCCTGCTCGGGGTCGGCGATGCCAGCGGGTGGCACTTTGGGATTGGCACTGACCCCCACGTACACCGTGCCGCCATTGGTGTTGGCCATGGCGACTATGTCGGCGATGATGGCGTACAGCCGTCCACCCCGGCGGGTCATGCTCTCGTGGAACGATTGCACGATACTGGGCCCACTCTCCCGCGCAGCCGCCACGTAATCAAAGGGAGCCTGTGCCTTCGAACGCGCTGGCCGGGTGCGGGCGAAATCAGTACCGAGGAAAACTTCCCGCAGAGCCTCGAAACTCAGCTCCGGCAGCAACACCTCAGTTATTCGCCCGCCAATGCCCAGGCGATTTTTGTCTTTGGGATGATTGTCCAGCCGGTGGGCATCGGAGGCCTGGATGCAGCGCATGCGGCGGGGATATTCGGGCTTGGAGCCGCTGTAAAACGCTGACGTCGTACGCCGCCCCTTCTTCTCCAAGTCAGTCACCTCCAGGGCGTGCAGGTGTTCATCCTGGGTGTAGGCGATTTTGGTCTGCCCGCTGAAGGCGAACCCGCGCAGCCCGCGCATTGCCACCCCGTGGGAAGAATTGGCGTGAGCAGCGATGACAATCCCGCCTGCTCCGTCAATGACGCGGTAAGCCGTGAGCACATCGGACGCGGCCCCTACCTCGGTCGAGCCGGCGTCCAGCTTGTCCGGGGGGACGTTAAGGGTGATAAGCAAGTGCTCCAATTCGCGTGTCGTGGTTTCGGGCGAAAAAATACCCAGGATGTGGAAGCCAAACGTAGCCGTGAACTCAAATCCGGGGAGAACGAGGATTTTCTCTCGCAAACGCCGGTACTCGTCCAGGCGTTCCTTCTCCTGGGGACGTAATCGTTCCAGCCGCTCCAAAAGCTCCAGTTGTTCAATCTCGGACAGCATGGCTCGATAGCCAGCCACCGTGTTGTGATCAGCGAAGGCGATAATGTCCAGCCCTCGCTCCTCGGCCTTACGCAGAATGTCCAGGTATGAAACCTGAGGTTCCTCGTAATCCGAGGAGGCAGGCGTGTGGATGTGAAGATCCATACGCCACCAACGCATCTTTTTATTCTTTTTTCGTGCCACTTCTAAACCTCGCTTAATGCGAGGACTCTCGTTGCCCGCCTCCGCCAATTTTGACAGCTTCATCATTGAAAATATCTTCGGCCGGCGATCAATCCTTAAACCCGTGCCTGTCCAGGAATTTGTTTATCCTGGGAGACACGTAATTGCCGGGTATAATATTCCCTGCGCGCACCGCTATTGGGTTCATGGGGCAACTCCTCGCAGATTTCGCAAGTCGTGCCTCACCCCGATGCGTGCTAAGCAATCCTCCGGTCGCCAGCCAGCGTCCGAACTACCGGCCTCCCTGCAAGCCGTAAAAACTCGAACTTTTTGCTCCAGTGAGGAGGAATCGGACTGTAAAGCCTGCGGGATGGTTAAATTGTCAATGGCCAATCAGGCGTCCTAGCTGCTCTGGGACGGGCTATCTTCAGGGTCCTCGTCAAATAGTGCGCTCTGTCGAGCGCGAGAAATATCCGACTGCCGCCATACCTGGCGGCAGCTATCCAATCAATTTACTTTCTCAATCCTCCTTCCCATCCAGCAATGCGTGCTGGATCACCTGATCCACGCGGTCGGCCAGGATGAAGTGCATCTTCTCGCGCACCTCGGCCGGGATGTCTTCCAGATCAGCCTCGTTGCGCTTGGGAAGAATGACCGTACTCAAGCCGGCCCGGGCAGCGGCCAGCACCTTCTGCTTTATCCCGCCGACGGGCAATACCTGGCCGCGCAGCGTGATCTCGCCGGTCATCGCCACCTGGGGATTCACGGGTTTCCCTGCGAGCAGGGAGACCAGGGCAGTAGCCATCGTCACGCCAGCCGACGGCCCATCTTTAGGCACGGCGCCGGCCGGGACGTGGATGTGAATGTCGTTTTCGAGAAAAACGTTCTCGTCAATGCCAAATTCGTGGGCTTTGGAACGCACGTAACTGAGAGCGGCCTGCGCCGACTCGCGCATCACGTCACCCAATTGCCCGGTGAGGATCAATTTCTGTTTTCCTTTCATCTTCGTTGCCTCGATGAAAGTGATGTCCCCGCCGGCTGGCGTGACCACCAGGCCCGTCGCCACGCCGGGGATCGCCGTGCGCTCCGCTACCTCGGAGAAGTACTTGGGTTTGCCCAGGTACTTGGGAATGTCCTCCTCCGTCACCACGGTCGAGCCTGTCGCACCTTCCGCGATTTTCGTGGCCACCTTGCGGCAGATGCTGCCCAGCTCCCGCTCCAGGTTGCGCACCCCGGCCTCGCGGGTATAATCGCGCACCACTCTGCGGATCGCTCCCTCAGTGAACTCGATCTCGTCCGGGCGCAGGCCATTTTCCCGTATCTGGCGCGGGATGAGATATTGCTGCGCGATCTTGATCTTCTCTTCCTCGGTGTATCCGTCCAGAGTGAGAATCTCCATCCGGTCTCGCAGGGGAGCCGGGATCGGGTCGAGCAGGTTCGCCGTGGTGATAAACATCACCTGCGAGAGGTCGAATGGCACGTCCAGGTAGTGATCGCGAAAGTCACGGTTCTGCTCCGGGTCGAGAACCTCCAGCAGCGCCGACGAGGGGTCACCCCGCCAGTCCGCACCGACTTTATCCACCTCGTCCAGCATAAACACCGGGTTGCGGGATTCCACGCGCCGCAGGGCCTGGATGATCCGTCCTGGCATCGAGCCAACGTAAGTACGCCGGAAACCACGGATCTCCGCCTCGTCGCGCACCCCGCCCAAACTCATGCGCACGAACTTGCGGCCCAGTGCGCGGGCGATGGATTGTCCCAGCGAGGTCTTACCGGTGCCCGGCGGGCCCACAAAGCAGAGGATCACCCCTTCCCGCTCCCTGCGGATGTAATCGGTCAGGTGCTCGCTCTCTTTGGCCCGCTCCTCGGCCCGCTCCAGGCGCAGTTTGCGCACGGCCAGGTATTCCAGGATGCGCTTCTTGACCTCTTCCAGGTCGTAATGGTCCTCGTCCAGAATCTGGCGGGCGCGGGAGATGTCCAGGTTGTCCTCGGTGACCTTGTTCCAGGGCAAGCTGGTCATCCAATCCAGGTAGGTCTTGATCACCGAGTACTCCGCTGCGGCGGTGGGCATTTTCTCCATGCGGGCCAGTTCACGAAGTGCCTCTTTCCGCGCCTCCTCCGGCATCTCTGCCTCTTCGATCTTGCGCCGGTATTCCTCCACCTCTAACGTCTGCTCGTCCTTCTCGCCCAGCTCGCGTTTGATGGCCTTGAGCTGTTCGCGGAGGAAATACTCGCGCTGCACCTTCTCCATCTCGGACTGGGCCTCGGTCTGGATTTTCTTACCCAGTTCCAGCACCTCAAGCTCGCGGGTGAGGATGACCGTCAGCTTGCGCAGCTTATCGCGCACATCGTCAAGTTCCAGCACTTCCTGGGCATCGGCGATGTCCATGCGCAGGCTGGTGGCAATGAGGTAGGCCAGTTGGCGAGGGTCCTCGATATTCATGACCATCATCATCATCTCGTCCGGGATGTGAGGGACGAGGTTCACCAGCCGGCGGAACAGGTCGAGGATGTTACGAGAGAGAGCTTCCAGCTCGATGGAATCCTCAACCTTATCGGGCATAGGTTCGACCCGGGCTCTCAGATAGGGCTCCGTGTGCGTGAACTCCACGATGCGGATGCGCTCCATCCCCTGGACGAAGAGCAGAATTGTTCCATCAGCCGCTTTGCGCAGTCGGTGCACCACGGCTGCCGTACCCACGCGATATACGTCGTCGGGGCCGGGTTCCTCCACCCCTTCGTTCTTAATGGCTACCAGGCCGATCATCTGCCGCTGTAACACGGCTTCGTCCACCAATTGGATGGACCGTGGCTGCCCCACGGTGAGAGGCAACGCCGTCATGGGATAGAGCACGACTCCCCTGAGAGGCAGGATCGCCAGCTCGTTCGGAATGTCAATGCCGCTCTCCTCACGTTTGTCCTGGGAGGCAGGGGAAGTGTTAGAACCCCCGACGGGGATCGCAGCGGCAATCACTTGATCGTCCCAACCTATCCCTAATCTATCTTCCATGCTTCCTCATGACTCCCTTTTGGGATACTGACCCTCCTGCGGGTTTCCTGAACCTGCGGGCGGGTTCGTTTTTTATTGAGATGCAATCTCCACCACACGTATTTTCTGGGGTCGGGCCTTGGGCAAGATCACTTTCAGAAAGCCATCCTGATACGTGGCTTCTACCTCGTCGCCATCAATCGCCCACGGGAGGTAAACCTCGGTACGGAAATCGCCGTAAGGTATCTCCAATTGCTGATAGGTCAGCTTAGACACCGGGTCGAGGCGAGTACCGGCGATGGTGAGCACGTGATTTGAGAGGGAGATGGTGAAATCATTCTCCGACATCCCAGCAATCTCCACTTTGACTACGATGTAATCGTCTGTCTCGTAAACGTCGGTCGGTGGACGCCAGGTCTTGCGCTGCCGGACGGATATCCATCGCGCCGTCGGCATCATGCCCTCAAAAAACCGATCCATACGCCTGTGCATTCGCTCGACTTCGTCCAATAAGGATTCATCCTTATGAGCCATAGTTTTTCACTCCTCCTCGCCGCCGCCAGAAACTACAAATACTACATGCTCATTTTACCACAATTCCTCAGGACAGCCAAATCCGCTCCCCATCGGCCATTTCACTTGACAATCCCCATTCTTAGGTGTATATTTTCTTCTTGTTGTCAGTGCTTACCTCGTTGCAGAAATTGGACCTCGACCTGGGCAGAGACAAGGCCTGGGATGCTGTCTATCCAGAATCACATTGAACCGTTAGGAACAAATTAGGAAGGAGCTGGCAAACATGAATCGTGATGAGAACACCCCTGGTATCTCTCCGATGGAAGAAATGAGTCCCCCCTGCCAGGTTGCCTGTCCCTTACACACAGACGTACGGGGATACGTGGCAGCCATCGCGCGGGGTGACTTCGAGGCAGCCTACGCCATCGCCAGAGAGCCCAACCCCCTGATCTACGTCTGCTCTCACGTCTGTGCTCACCCCTGCGAGGAGGAATGCAGGCGTGGCCAAGTGGATGAACCGGTAGCCATCGCCGCTCTGAAGCGCTTCGCAGCCGAACGGCACGATCTGTCCCTGGGACACGGCCCACCCAAACCCAATGTGGAACCCAAAGAGCAGAAGGTAGCTATCATCGGCGCCGGCCCGGCGGGGCTTACCGCTGCCTACGACCTGGCGCGCATGGGTTACCCTGTCACCGTCTTTGAGGCTCTCCCGGAACCGGGTGGCATGTTGCGCGTGGGGCTACCCAAGTACCGCCTGCCGCGAGAGATCATTGACGTGGACATCAAGGGCATCCTGGAAGCAGATGTGGAGATCAAGACCAATGTGTGCATCGGCCGGGACATGACCCTCTCTGACCTCAAAGAGCAAGGATATGAGGCTATCTTTATCGCCATCGGTGCCCAGCAGAGCCGTGCCCTGCGCATCGAAGGAATGGACTTGGACGGGGTCCTGCTGGGGGTGGATTTCTTGCGGGACGTTAACCAGGGACGGGCGGTCAAGCTGGGTCGCCGGGTGCTGGTCATCGGCGGAGGCAACGTGGCAGTGGACGTGGCCCGTTCGGCTGTGCGACAGGGTAGGCCGGGCAGTGAAAAAGAGGTGCACATGATCTGCCTCGAGAGCCGGGAGGAGATGCCAGCCCATGAGTGGGAAATCATAGAAGCGCAACGAGAGGGTATCATCCTTCATCCTTCGCTAGGCCCGAAGAGAATTCTGGGGCGAGATGGCAAAGTAGTGGGCCTGGAGACCATTGTCTGTAGTTCGGTCTTTGACTCCGAAGGTCGTTTCAACCCCACGTTTGTCCCCGATTCAGAGAGTGTCATCGAGGGTGACACCATCATCCTGGCTATCGGTCAGGCCTCCGATCTCTCCTTCCTCCGCCCGGAGGATGGGATAGAGCTCACCCGCCGGCGGACAATTAAGGTAGACCCGCAAACTCTGGCCACCACTGCGCCCGGAATCTTCGCTGGCGGGGAGGTCACGACTGGCCCGGGCAGCGTGGTGGGCTCCATGGCCTTGGGACGGCGGGCAGCCATCTCCATTGACACCTACCTGCGCGGGGAAGACCTGACCGGGTTGCAGTTTGGGGAATGGCGAGAACTGGACGACTTGCCCCCCAAGACCGTCGAGAGGATCAAGCCCCTCGCGCGGGAACCAATGCCCATGCTCCCCCTGGAGGAACGGGCCTTCAATTACGAGGAAGTCGAGTTGGGCTACACCCTGGCGATGGCTATGCGCGCGGCCCATCGTTGTCTCACCTGTGGAGGCGGGGCTTATGTAGATACAGGAAAATGCGCTGCCTGCCTGACCTGCGTGCGCGTCTGTCCCTACGACGTGCCAATTATCAAGGAGGGAGCGGCGTTCATTGATCCTACCGAGTGCCAGGCATGTGGAGTCTGTGCCAGTGAATGCCCGGCTAAGGCCATAACCATGAAACTCTATAGCGAGGACCAGTTGTATCAGGAGATTGATGCACTGTTCGCAGATGCGCCCGCCGAAAATCCGGAGCCGCTCATCGTCGGCTTTTGCTGCCTGTATTGCGCCTACGCAGCAGATGAGTGGGCGGAATCGGTTCGCGCCCAACTTCCACCCAACGTCAGAACCCTCGACGTGGTCTGCACAAGCAGAATAGACATCCAGCATTTACTGAGGGCGTTTGAGCTGGGAGCGGATGGCGTCTTCGTGGCCGGGTGCGTGGGTGACGAGTGCCGCCATACAGAGAAAGCAGCCAATCGCATCCAGGGGAAGGTCCAGTTCGTTAAGGAGGTGCTGGATCAGGTTGGAATTGGCAGCGAGCGCCTGTCGCTGTACGACATCCCCAGCGCCGAGTGGGGGACAGTTCCCCGCATCGCGCAGGAGATGACGGAGCGGATTCGCGCACTGGGGCCGAATCCATTGTGAACACCGGAATTCCGGCTGACGAGCTTCACCAACGGAGGTAACAAACATGATAATAGCTGAACAGAAGCCTCTTGACGAGATCAAGAGCATGATCGCCGACTATCAGAAAGTCCTGATTCTCGGCTGCGGAACGTGCGTCACTATCTGTTTCGCCGGCGGAGAAAAGGAGGTAGGTATCCTGGCCTCCGCCCTGCGCATGGCCACCAGACTGGATGGTCAGGACAAGGAGTTTATCGAAGCCACAGTGCAGCGCCAGTGCGAGTACGAGTTCAACGAAGAGGTGGCCGACCTGGTCAAGGAGGCCGACGTTGTACTCTCCCTGGCCTGTGGCATCGGCGTGCAGACGATGAACGAGCAGTTTCCTGAGAAACTCACCTTGCCTGGCCTTAACACAAAATTCCTGGGGCAGCCAACCGAGCAGGGTGTCTGGGACGAACGTTGTCTGGCCTGCGGTGACTGCGTTTTGTACAAGACGGGGGGTATCTGTCCCATAGCCCGCTGCTCCAAGAGCCTGCTCAACGGTCCCTGCGGTGGCTCGCAGAACGGGAAGTGCGAGATCAACCCGGAGGTTGATTGTGCCTGGCAGCTCATCTACGACCGGCTCAAGGCCTTAGGCAAGCTGGATCTGATGATGGAAGTTAAGTCACCCAAAGATTGGTCTGCCAGCCATGCCGGCGGCCCGGGCAAGATCGTGAGGGAGGATTTGCGACTATGAAATCGGATAGCAACCTGGAAAAAGTTCTAAGTGCGGGGCATTTCGCGGTTACCGCAGAGCTCGGTCCACCGAAAAATGCCGATCCAGAGGTAGTCAGGAAGAAAGCGAGGATGTTGAAAGGATGCGCCGACGCTTTCAATGTCACTGATGGGCAGACCGCTGTGGTCCGTATGGCGAGTTGGGCAGCTTGCCTCATCCAAAAGGAGGAAGGGCTGGATCCAATCGTCCAAATGACCTGCCGCGATCGGAATCGAATCGCCCTCCAGATGGACGTGCTGGGCGCTGCGGCGCTCGGCATAAACAATATCCTCTGTCTCAGCGGCGATCACATGTCCTTCGGGAACCATCCCGAGTCCAAAGGGGTCTACGACATTGATTCCATCCAGCTTGTCAAGATGGTGAAGGACATGCGGGACGAGAAGAAGTTCCAGTGCGGGGAGGAGATGAAAGTCGAGCCACGCCTGTTCATCGGCGCTGCAGCCAACCCCTTCGCCGACCCCTTCGATTATCGTCCCTACCGGCTGGCGAAGAAAGTGGCTGCGGGGGCGGATTTCATCCAGACTCAAATTGTTTTCAATGTGCCTAAGTTCCGCGAGTACATGAAGAGGGTGTGTGATCTGGGACTCCACGAGAAGGTCTACATCCTGGCCGGAGTAGCGCCCATCAAATCGTCGGGGGCGGCCAGGTACATGGCCAGCCAGGTACCCGGCATGGACGTACCTCAGGAGTTCGTGGATCGCATGGTCGCTGCCATCAAAGGCATCCCTAGTCCCAAGTCTATCGCAGATCCGGAGAAGAAGAAAGAGGTTCGGCGACGGCGTCGTGAGGCATGGCAGGCCGAGGGCATCAAAATTTGCGCCGAGATCATCCAGCAGGTGCGTGAGATTCCCGGCGTGGCTGGCGTACACATCATGGCCATCGAGTGGGAGGAAGCAGTACACGAGATCGTCTCTCAGGCTGGTCTGCTCCCCCGCCCCACAGTTTAGTTAAAGATGGGTACAAGCTGATTCCCTGGCAGCGCTGTTGTGCAACGACATTCGGATGTTGGGCAGAAAGCTACGCCAGGTACAAAGATAACCCTCAGGAGGAATTCCGAATGGCAAAAAAATCACGGCGGGCGCGCAAGCGCCGGCGCCAAGCTCGACCAAAAGCCCCCACCGCTGCTCGCACACCCACGGCAAAAGCAGCAGCGGCACCAATGCCAAGCGTGCCGGCACCAAAGAAGCCCACGGCTCCCAGATACCGGACGGTGGACTTCAGCAAAGAATATTATTACGTCATCTCCGACCTGAAACGCATTGGCATCTTGGCGGCAGCTATAATGGGGTTACTCGTCGTGCTATCCTTCATTATCCGCTAGAACTGCGCATAAAGCCACGGATTACAGGGGGCAGGTGGGCGTGAGCCTGCTTGCCCCTCCCGTAGCTCTTCCGGTCGGCAGCGCCGCTCACCAGTTGATAAAGGAACAGTTTGTTTCATAAGTCCGCCTGAGGAATTTGAGGATGAAGCGTGAATACCCAGACCATCCCCTGGTCGGCGTGGGAGCGGTGATCGTCAAAGATGGAGCCGTGCTCCTCGTCCAGCGGGCGCACGATCCTGGCCGTGGGAAATGGGCCATGCCCGGCGGACGCCTGCGGCTGGGGGAGACGCTGGCCCAGGCCGCGCGGCGCGAAGCACACGAAGAGACCGGCGTCGAAATCGAGCCCGGCGAAGCATTGAGCGTGACCGACCTGATTCAGCGCGACGACGCGGGCCGAATCCGATACCACTACGTTCTGGTGGACCTGCTGGCCCGCTACGTGGGCGGCGAGCCACGCGCCGGTTCGGATGCCCTGGACGTGCGCTGGGTGGACGCCCGCGACCTGGACGCTTATCCCATGCCCGACCGCACCCGTCGCGTGCTGGAGATGGGTCTGGCCCGCGCAGCGGAGGAATAGCGTGTAAAACGTAAGGCGCGAAACGTAACATTACGTTTTACGCCTTACGCATCACAGATCACTGGCAAGTCAAAACTCGACTTTTGCAGCGGCCCGTGAGGGCCAAGAACGTTAACAACAGCAGATAGTCAAGGCCTAGTTTTGGGAGCAAGGCGCACTGCCCCCATCCCGGCCACCCTTCGAC
>JAGGZG010000072.1 GCA_021162125.1 Anaerolineae bacterium | reverse complement strand
GTGCCCGCCGGGTGCGATTCCTCGCTCCCCTGCCCGACGAATTAATTGGCCAGCAGTTGAGCTTTAGCGTTAACGAAAACAATCAACTTGTTGTTCGCGGATTGGGAGAAAACGGGCTGGCCTATGTTTATAATTCTGAAACCAGTCAGTGGGAGTTATTGAGAGAAGAGTCAATTGCCCTACCAGGTATTGGATTGGAGATAAAACGGGCCGACGACGGCCGGTGGTTGGTTTATGATACCGAGACTGGGCAGGAAGTAGGAATTCTGAAGCCCGATGTAACACTGGAGGTGGGTGCGGGCATAGTTAGCGGTGATCGTCTGACTACACTAGAGGGTAAGAAACTTATGTGGGCCGAGCTCGACGCGGAATATGTTTATCAGAAGATGGTCAAGCATGCCTGGGGTACGGTCACCATGCGCTGGGGGCCAACTCACACCGAATACCAAGAAGAAGTTCCCGTTGGTCCGATGCCGATTTCGATCCGCTCTGGTGCATCGCTAAGGATAGAAAAGAATGCATATAATGGATTTGCCTGGATCGATGTTACACATCTGGGTGCGGAAAAAGGGCAAGAGCAAGCGGGCGATGTTCAAGTGGTAGCCATAGGAAAAGAAGCTTGGGTTACGGTCTACACTCCCCCAGAGACAAGGGGTGTGGCATTCAAGGGTATAACCGAGTTTTGGTTTAGGGATGAAGGAATATGGGGAGAGCAGGGTTTATGGATTAGTGCTGCGGGTCCTCGACCAGCAGACTATCCTGGTGCTGACGGTGGTTGGAGGGCAATGACGACTGAAGAACTTATGTTGGGCAAAACGCTTCATATTTCTCAACCAGGCGAAGGGAGCCTTCTTCATCAGGGAACCAAGATGTTATTGCGATGGACTCGGAACCCGGCCAAAGGTGAAGAGATTGCCGCTTTTGATCAATTTCCGTTTTTGCACCAGGACTTAGGTGACGGCCGAGTGGTAGTTGTGGGAGTAAGAGGCGAGTAAATCTTCTTGACCCTTCTGGATCAACTATGCTAAATTAGATTAAAGGTTACTACTCAGGCCAGCGGTTGAAACCGCGCCTGAGGAACTAAAGCTGGCTGTCCACCTGCGTGGACAGGCGCGTCCACGCAGGTGGACGCTCGGCTGCAAGCCCTCTAGAGGCGATTTCAATTGCTAACAGAAGTAGCCTGAGCAGTTGCCGCGGGACATTATAACACGTCTCGAAGTGCTAGTCAAAGCCGAGGGGTAACCAAACAAGTGACCGGCACTTTTGCCCGAATTCTGGTGGTATTGGCGACTGGGATGCCCTTGAAGCAACTAATTTCAGACCAACTTGGCAAGTGCCGGTCACTTTATCATTCAACTACCACAGCACCCACATCAACCGTGCTCCCCGGTCGTCCAGCCGGTGTAACCCCGCCTCGTGGGCCAGGTGCACGGCTTCCTCGTACTCCTGGAGGGTGATCCGCCGGTTCAGAGGAGGCAACTCCCCCGCCTTGTAGCACGGTCGGTACTGATCCATGATATTTAGATAGGTGTTCGTCGAGATCTCCGTGGCCAGGAAGCGCACGATTTCCGCCGTGCCAGCTAGGCCCTCCGGCAGCACCAGGTGCCGGACCAGCAGGCCGCGCAGAGCAATGCCCCGCTCGTCCATGATCAGATCCCCAACCTGGCGGTGCATCTCTTTTACCGCCGCCTGGTTGATGGCCGGGTAATCCTCGACTTTGGAGTACTTCAACGCGATCTCAGCGTCGGCGTATTTCATGTCCGGCATGTAAATGTCGAACACACCGTCGAGCAAAGCGAGCGTGCTCAGGCTATCGTAGCCGCCGGTGTTGTAGACCAGGGGCAGGCGCAATCCGGCCTGGGCAGCGATGAGCACCCCGGCCAGAATTTGGGGCACGACGTGGGTGGGCGAGACGAAGTTGACGTTGTGGCAGCCCATGTCCTGCAAACGGAGCATCATCGCTGCCAAATCCTCCGGCTCCACCTCGCGGCCCTGGCCGAGTTGGCTGATCTCGTAGTTCTGGCAGAACTGGCATTTCAAGTTACACCAACTGAAGAAGATGGTGCCGGAGCCACCCCGCCCGACCAGGGGTGCTTCCTCGCCGAAGTGCGGGTTAAAGCTGGAGACCACCGCACGTTCCCCGGTGCGGCACACCCCCACCTCGCCTTTGAGGCGGTTGACCCCGCACTCGCGTGGACAGATATCGCAGGCCTCCAGACGTTGATAGGCGGCCTCTACGCGGCGTTTCAGTTCGCCGCTTTCCAGTAGCGCCACGTAAGCCGGCTCAAATCTGGTGCTCACGGCTGAATCTCCCCCTGATCATGATCCTTCAGCCATCTTCTTACCCACTCAGCAAAGACGTAGATGTCATCCAGTGTTTGCAGGTTGGCGTATATCTCGTCCCAATCCAGGTCCAGGTACTCGTGAACCAAGATGTTGCGAAAACCGGCGATGGGAGCAAAGTGGCGGGCGAAATCGGCGGGGAGCACACCGATTTCACCCAGGCGGATTATTCCCTCGTAATAATCTCGCGGCTTCCGCGCCGCCTCCAGGGAGATGATCCGGTTCGCAATGTCCAAACAACACTGGGCAGCCACCTCCAGGTTCCGCTCGACGATATCTTGCAGGTAGGGATCATCCAGAAGTTCCTCAAGACTCTTTGCCCGCAGCGGCTCTAATTTCTGCAAGCACTCTCCGAGTCTCTCTAAGCGCCGTTCGATACCGGCGAACTCCGATCTCATTGTTTCCCCCTTTGATGATTTCCCGGCGCTGCTGCCTGAGAACGGGCAGGAAATCAGCGTAGCGGCTCAGCGTCTCTGCTTCAAACTCCACCCGGGATGCCAGGTCGCGCTGATACAACAATTGCCCCTCGGCCACGACGTTGTATCGCAGCTCAATGGGTGCGCGATTCAAGATCAACAGGTCAACTCGCTCTACGTCCAGCAGGCGGGCTAACTCGTGAGCCAGTTCGTGGCGTGTCCGTGGATCCATTTCCCCAGTGATCAGGATGGCAATGTCGTAGTCACTCATCGGCCCCGCCCGGCCCTGGGCCTGGGAACCGAAAAGGTAGCCAAGGATAATCTGTCGATTTTCTGACAGATGTTCAGCTATCGCTTGCCTGGGGGGGCTACTGTTTGAGTTTGCGACACAGGTTGAATTCAATGGTTCGCTCATTTCCTCTCCTACCACCTTACCGGCACCCGCCGAAGTCGCCAGCGCTTATCGCGGTACTGCACGTACCCTCGCTCGCGCCCGAATTCGTAGATCTGGCGGGTGACCTCCACGTCCTGCTGGCAGTAAGCCACTACTTTGTCGAGAGCACCCTGACGATACCAGTGTACGGCCTGGATGCCGTCGGCAGTCTTGCCGATGCCCAGCGTGGCCTGGGCCACGTTATCCAGCTTCAGGCGGAAACCCAGCGTGCGATGAAGATGGGCCAGCAGATCCACAGTGGGCAATTGGTGCAGGGGCTGGTCGGTGTAAGCACTGAGCACGGTGTAATCGAAGCGCAGGACGTTGTATCCGACCACCAGGTCGGCGGCCAGCAACTCAGCGATCAAGTCGTTCACCGTCTCCTCGGTGTACCAGTGAAACGTGCCATCAGCCGTACTGTAGCTCACCGCTACCGCCAGCTTCATGCGATGGATGAAGTTCCAGCCTCCCACCTCGTCGGCCAAGTACTGGGTCTCCACGTCGAAAAAGACAGTGTTGCCCGCGTGTGATTCGCTCATCGTCCTCCACCTGTCGTGATGGATAGTGTGCTGGCTTCCATCCTGCCTGTATCCCGTCACTGCTCAGCACGCTGAGTATACCAGATTTCGAGCCGTGGGGCAAGATGGTGACCCAACTGGCGGTGAACGCCCAGACCTGGTATAATGGTCACAATCATTTGTCACCCCACTGAGGTCAGGTACACGAATGGATACCTCTTCACCCAAGCGGCTGGCGTATTACCTGTCGAAAAAAGTAAACAAGGCTTGCCGCACCTACAACCTGCTCGCGGACGGGGATCGCATCGCCGTTGCCGTGTCAGGGGGCAAGGATAGCAACACTTTACTCGACCTCCTCCACCGGCGGCGGGGGGTGGAACGCTACCGCCTGGTAGCAGTCCACATCCTGACCGGAGGCGAGGCGTGCCAGGCCCACGTGGATCTGGCGGGGCTGGAGAGCTGGTTTAGAGAGTTGGGGGTGGACTACGAACTGGTGCCGATGGAGCCAGCCACGGGCCAACCCAGGCGAGAGAGCCAGTCACCCTGCTTTCACTGCGCCTGGCGACGGCGAAAGGCGCTCTTCCTGGCCGCGCAGCGCTTGGGCTGCAATAAAGTAGCCTTTGGCCACAACGCCGACGACGTGGCGCAGACCACGCTCCTGAACCTGGTCTTTCAAGGCCGGCTGGAGACGATGGCCGCGCGGGTGGACTTCTTCGGTGGGGAAATCACGGTGATTCGTCCCCTCTACTTCGTGCCGGATAAAGAGATAGTGCGTTACGTGCAGGCTGGCGGTGTGCCGGTCGTGGCTGGCCCGTGTCCCATGGCTGCCCACTCGCGGCGCGCGGCGATGGCCAGAGTCCTTCGTCTGCTGGAGCAGCAAAATCCCCAGGCGAAGATCACTCTCCTGCGGGCCGTGGAGCGGGTCTCTCCGACGCCCAACTCCCCTGATCAATTTCGTGACTGAGAGGACGTCTGAGCCCCAAAACAACACCGCGCAGCCCGCCAGTCTGGGAGATGTCGGGTGCGCGGTATCACTTTTTCTGATGTTGCCCCCCAATGGGTTTCTGGGAGACGCACTCTATCCGGGACGGTGCCGTACGCTAACCCGCTGCCCGCCGCCTCCTACGTCGCCAGGCACGGATGATGAGCGCCAGCACGACGAACGGCGCAGCCAGGAGTATCAGCGTCGGGATGATGTAGATGACGATCCAAATGCTGGCGTCAACGAGGAATTGCACGGTCTTTATTAGAGTGCGCACCGCGTCGCGGACCGTGCCCTGGGGCTGCCATCCGCCGATCACCACCGGCTGGGCCAGGGCATCCGGCGTCAGGGTGAGATTAATGGTGGCCAGGGCGGTCATGTTTTCCAGATACTGCATCCGCCCTTTGATCTGCTCGATCTGTCCCCGAATGTTGGTCAGCTCGCGGTAGACCTCCAGGATGTCCTCGGTTTTGCCCGTCTCCTGGCGGGTCTTGAGCAGTTCCTGTAGCTCCTGTTCGGCCAACTCCAGGTTCTTGAGGCGGGCCTGCAAGTCCACGTACTCATCGGTCACATCCTCGCCGGACTGGCTCTCGCTCTCCACCTGCCCTAGAGCGCGCAGCTTCTCCAGGACGGTTTCCAGGTCGCCTGCTGGCACGCGGATGGTTAACCGTGCGGCGAGGACGCCCTCCTCGTGCCACGAATGAGAGCTGGCGACGTAGCCATCAACCTCGGCGACGAGCGCGCGCACGCTTTCCAGGCTGGCTGCCGTGTCGTGCACGATGAGCTCCATGTCCACCGTGCGGACAATCATCCGTTCCTGAGGCAGCCCGGCCACAGCGCTGGACTTAGCTGCAGCGGGTTCTTGTGCCCCTCTATCAGCTTCGGCGGCGATCTCCATCGCCGCGGGCATAGGCGAGGGTGCAAGCTTGGCCCGGGATGCGCAACCGGCGATGGCCAGCGCCGATAGCACAATCAAACCCAGATACAGGAAACTCTTCTTACTCATATTCCATTCTCCTCCTTGTGACTTGGACCGTTCTGCATTAGATCGCTACAGTCCGTCCTATTTGCTGCTAAGACGATGGAACAGGCACGAAAGTTCCCTGCATGAAGACCAGCATGCCGCTTACCAACCGTAGGAGAGGCGGGTGATCAGGCGGCCGGGCAGATGAGCGGCATCCATCCGCGCCTGAGTTATTTCCACGGGATAATAAACGCGGTGATGCTCCAGGGTAAGGGTGTCCGTATCGAGAATGGCATAACTTGCGCGAGCGTCTCCGTCGCGGGGTTGGCCGACGCTGCCTGGATTGATGATCAACCGATCGTCGCCCAACAGCGTAGCGTTAGTATAGGAGACAGCGATTGATTCACAGACAGGAACGTCGTGTTCATTCCGCCAATAGCGGAAAATAGCCGGAGCATGGGTGTGGCCAACGAAGCAGAAGCGCGTGTTGAAGTGGGCGAAATTGGGTTTGGCGATGGAAGGGTAAAGGATATACTCCCAGATAGGCTGTCGAGGGCTGCCGTGCACCAGAGTGAACTTCTCCTCCTCGACCAGGGTGATGGGTAATGACTCCAGATAAGCGAGATTGTCGGGAGTCAACTGCTGCCGCGTCCATAGGCTGGCGCGTTGGGCATCGGGATTGAAATCCTCGATGTCCACCCGTCCCAACACTGCCCAGTCGTGGTTGCCAGCGATGCACAGATGGGGGAACGCACGCAGGCGTTCGATGCACTCGTTGGGGTCTGGGCCGTAGCCTACCATATCGCCCAGACACCAGATCACATCAAACTTACCAGCGTCGGCCAACACAGCCTCGAATGCGGCAAGGTTGGCGTGGATGTCGGAGATGACTAGACAACGCATGTCTTGTCCTTTACAGCAGTGTCCGGGGGAATTTTCCCACCGTACCGTGCCTATCATACCACACTTTCATTTTTTTTGCCAACTCGCTTGTCCATAACGAGCAACAGTTGTATAATTCAGTACTTGCAGATCAGGATTACGTGATGACTTGTGGTGGTCGGAGACAGGGATAATGGCTCCCATCTTGGACGAGCGCTCATTGGATTTCATCAGCCACAGCCCGGCGCAGACGCGGCGCATTGGCGCGCGATTGGGTGCGCTGGTGAACCGTGGCGACGTGCTCTGTCTGGTGGGCGAGCTGGGGACGGGCAAGACGTGCCTGATCCAGGGGCTAGGGCGCGGGCTTGAGATCGAGGGGCCGATCACCAGTCCCACGTTCACCCTGATCAACGAATATCGCCACGCGCGGGACGGGTTGACCCTGTACCACATTGACCTATACCGCATATCTGACGTGCGCGAGGCACTGGACTTCGGGCTGGATGAGTATCTCTACGGCGAGGGAGTGTGCGCTATTGAGTGGGCAGAACGGGCGGAACCGGTCTTGCCCGACGAGCGCCTGTGGATCGTCCTACGCCACCTGGACGTCAACAAGCGGGGTATCCTGATCCGTGCCGACGGCCCGCGATATGAAACCCTTCTCCGGGAGTTGAAGCGCGTCGCTTTTGGCATCTGATGCACCCACCATCTGTACAGGAGAGAGTCACCATGCTCGTGGCTATAGATACCGCTACCCGCTTTGCCAGTCTGGCCCTTTACGATGGCTCGTCCGTCCGCGCTGAGGAGAGCTGGCAATCGGCCAACAATCACACCGTGGAGTTGATGCCCAGCCTGGTGCGCATGATGGCCCGCCAGCGTGTGCCGCCCCATGCACTGCGCGGCGTAGCCGTCGCTCTGGGGCCGGGATCGTTCACCGGGCTGCGCATCGGGCTGGCCGTGGCCAAGGGGCTGGCTCTGGCCCAGGACATCCCTTTGCTGGGCGTGCCCACGCTGGACGTGCTGGCCTACATTCACGCCGATCAGCGGCGGCCTATTTGTGCAGTGGTGCGCGCTGGCCGGGGACGGGTATGCGTGGGACGGTACGTGCGCCGACGAGGTCGCTGGCGGAGAGTCGGGGAGCTGGGCCTGAGCACCATCGCCGAGTTGGCGGCCCAGCTTGAGAGGGCGACTCTGTTCTGCGGGGAGATCACCGCTGCGGAGCGGGAGTTTCTCCAGAGTCACGAGAAAGGATGGGCGGTGGTCACCTCGCCCGCTGCCTCATTGCGGCGAGCTGGGTATCTGGCCGAGTTGGCTTGGCAGCGGCTGGCCCGGGGAGAGTCCGACGATCCCGTCACCCTCTCCCCCATTTACCTGCACCCTCCCCTGAGCAAGGAGTGAACGCGAGAGCCGGTAGTCTCCCCCTCGTGTATTGGTGCTCTTCGTCCGCCCCGCCGGGCGGTTTAGCGCCCGGCTACGAGGTAGGAAGCCCCCTCCGGGGGCTCCAGAGGCCCGGAGGGCCTTGCATCTCGTAGCCCGAACGTTCACATTCGGGCGGGTCTGAACGACCAACACGTTACCGGGAGACCACCTCCGCGAAGATCTGCGTGAATCTGCCCAGTGGGGGGACAGTTAATGAAGTGCGTGAACAGCCACTACGTGATCGAACCAATGCGCTTGGAAGACCTGGACGAGGTGCTCGCCATCGAGCGAGTGGCCTTTCCCACTCCCTGGTCGTTGCGTGCCTATCGGTGGGAACTAACTGTCAACGACCATGCTTACTACCTTGTCGTCCGCCGGCGACAGTCACAACCTCCTCAGCAGAGACAACCGCAGCCGGGCCTGAGGAGAACAATCCATCGAATTTTGGGCTCGAAGACAACCGATCGCCCTCCTGTACTGGGTTATGGCGGATTCTGGCTGATCGTGGACGAAGCACACATCAGCACCCTGGCCGTGCACCCGAATTGGCGCCGGCGAGGGCTGGGCGCATTGCTCCTGGCTGCGTTGCTGGACAAAGCGGTGGAGGTGGGAGCAGTGATTGCTACCCTGGAGGTGCGGGTATCCAACGTGGCGGCGCAGAACCTGTATCGCACCTTCGGCTTCGAGCAGGTGGGGCTGCGCCGTCGTTACTACCGGGACAACGACGAGGATGCACTGATCATGACCACGCCGCCGCTCATCACCGCGCCTTTCCAGCAGCGGCTGCGACGTCTGAAAGAGGACTTGGCCCGGCGACTGGCCGATTCTCTGGACAAAACCCCCGAAATGGGATATAATCAGCGCCGATTTGAGGCCGCAGAAAAAGGAGGCAGATGATGGCCCTGATCAAGTTTGTACGCAACTACAAGGATGAAAGCACCGAACGAGGTTTCCAGTTCGAATTCTACTGCGACCGCTGCGGCACCGGCTATCGCACGCCATTTCAGGCCTCGGCTACCGGATTGGTGAGCGAGGCACTGGACGTGACCAGTGGCCTCTTGGGTGGAGTGTTCGGCAAGGTCGCGCGCGTTGGAGA
Organism: Anaerolineae bacterium; assembly: GCA_021162125.1. GTDB lineage: Bacteria > Chloroflexota > Anaerolineae > JACIWR01 > JACIWR01 > JACIWR01. The sequence continues at coordinate 6,055 of JAGGZG010000072.1, read as the reverse complement.
CCGCGTACACTCCGCCGCCTGGGAGGGTGCCCACGATAAAGCGTTCGCCAGGGCCGTGGAGCAGGCCAAGCCCTACTTTGTGCAGTGCCCGCGCTGTAGCCAATGGGTATGCAAAGAGAGCTGTTGGAATCCCGACCGGGGGCTGTGCAAGGATTGCGCTCCCGACGTAGAGGCCGAGTACGCGGCTGCCCAGGTGGAGGCCACCATCGAGCAAGGACGGCAGGCCATTCGAGAGACAAAGTACGTCACGGACAAGGACAAAGCCCGTTTTAAAGAAGAGACACTGATGGCGAGCTGTCCAAAGTGTGGGGCAGCCCTGACCACGGCAGCCAAATTCTGCCCGGAATGTGGCGCGCCGTTGACAGCGGAAAAATTCTGCACCGAGTGCGGCAGCAAAATCCCAGCCAGCGCCAAGTTTTGTCCAGAGTGCGGAGCGAAGCAGTAAAAAGGGGGCCAGCAGGCGAGCTTTGCCTTGATCTGTGGCTAAAGCCCGAGATCACTTGTAGACGAACTGCGAGCCAAAGGATTCCGACTCAGTGGCCGAGTCTATGCCGAGATACTGAAAGCAAAGCAGGAGGCAAATTCGTGTCTGAATTAACTGACTTGTACGAGGAAATCGCCCGCTGCACCCGCTGTCCTCTCAGCCAAACGCGGGTCAAGACCGTGCCCGGCGAGGGGCCGGAGAATGCAGACATCATGTTCATCGGAGAGGCACCGGGTTTTCACGAGAACCAGCAGGGACGGCCCTTTGTGGGCGCGGCAGGCAAGTTCCTCGAAAAATTGCTGGCCAGCATTAACCTGCGCCGCGAGGATGTCTATATATGCAACGTAATCAAGTGTCGGCCGCCGGGCAATCGCGATCCTCTGCCAGAGGAGATCGAGGCCTGCCGTCCTTTCCTGGACCGGCAGATCGAGCTGGTTCGCCCCAAAATAATCGTCACCCTGGGGCGCTACTCGATGGCCCGCTATTTCCCAAACGCCAAAATCTCGCAGATTCACGGCCGGCCCCGCAAAATGGGCGGCATCATATACTACCCGATGTACCATCCAGCCGCCGCGTTGCATCAGCCGCGTTACAAGGCCGACATCGAACGCGACATGCTCAAAATACCCCAACTCCTGGCCCAGATAGACCACATGGCCGACGATGAGAAACCGCCGCAGGCTGAGCAATTGAGCTTGTTTTGAATTTGAGACGAACGGATTTGACAAGAATGGCGTGTTGTGGTATCTTTAACCCCGCTTTAAGGCGATGTTGTCTGTGTTGGGAATCGGAGTGATTTACCGCCAGGCTGAACGACCGCCCTGGCGGTTTTTCTACTCTCTAAAACCAACACTTTCAACGGCAGGAGACCTGATCCAGGGGGTCAGGCTTCGAAAAAGTAATACCATTTTTAAGGAGGAACGATCATGGAAAGAACTACTGGCACAGTCAAGTGGTTCAGCCGCGTGAAAGGCTACGGCTTCATTCAGCCCGATGGCCAGGAGGAGGATGTCTTCGTCCATTACTCAGCCATTGAGGGTGAGGGATTCCGCAACCTCGATCAGGGCGAGCGCGTGGAATTCAGCATTGAGGACACCCCCAAAGGACCACAAGCTGTAAAAGTGGCCATATTATCCACGGAAACATTGTAGGCTGACAATAGCCCCGCCAGAATAGACTACCGGTGAATCTGAGCCCCGACGCACAACGAGCGCGTCGGGGCCTCGTTTTTCGGGAGGACACAGCAAGCGGGGGACATACAGGCTTCGCCAGGTCAACGCTTATGGCCTCTCAGCCCCACCGTTTGGCTGAGGTTTGACAAGAGTGTCAAGTTGTGTTAATATCCTTATTCGGGCACGTGGTCTTCCCCAGCCACAACGGCGAGGCTGGCCGCGCAAGTTATTTCATCATCATCTCACTTTATTCAATCAATGACCAAGGAGGACAGTACGGTGTCCGAGCGCGTGACAGGAACGGTCAAATGGTTTGATAGTTCCAAGGGCTATGGATACATCACATCCGAACAGGGCGAGGATGTGTTTGTGCACTATTCGGCGATCACTGACGGGGGGCTGAAACATTTGACGACAGGGGAGCAGGTAGAGTTTTCAGTCGGAGATGACCCCTGTGGCCCGCTGGCAGTAGAGGTCACCCGCCTGTAGGTCGCCATCCATGGCCGGTTACAACGAGCTCCACCGGAGGTCCCCTTCGTTGGGGCTCGTTATCCATTTGAGTGAAGCTGTGGAATTAGACCACCGCGCAATTTAATCTTTCGCACTGTGAGGAAGAGTTACAATGCCAGATCTCTTGAAAATTATCCCCCTGGGCGGCCTCGGCGAGGTCGGCAAAAACATGATGGTGCTGGAATACGATAAGCAGATCCTGATCGTGGATGCCGGGCTGATGTTCCCGGAAAACGACATGCTGGGCATTGACCTGGTCATCCCCGATTTCGGTTACCTGCTGGATAAAACGGACTGGGTGCAGGGGATCATCATCACCCACGGGCACGAGGATCACACCGGCGCTCTGCCCTACGTATTACAGCACGTCCACGCCCCGATCTACACCACTAAACTGACCCGTGGCCTGATCGAGGTCAAGCTCAGCGAGCACCACCTGCTCCGAAACACGGTGTTGAACACCATCCGTCCGGGCGATGAGATCACCATCGGCCCGTTTCGCGTCGAATTCTTCCACGTCTGCCACAGTATACCGGACGGGGTGGGGCTGGCCATCCAGACGCCGGTGGGCCTGGTGGTGCATTCCGGCGACTTTAAGCTCGACCACACTCCGGTGGATGGCAAGCCACCCGATTTCGCCAAGCTGGCCGAGTTGGGGGGGCGCGGGGTGCTGGCCCTGCTCTCGGATTCCACCAACGTCGAGAGGCCAGGCACCACGCCCTCAGAACGAGTGATTGACACCGCTTTCGACCAGGTCTTTCAGACCGCGCGCGGGCGGATCATCGTCGCCACTTTCGCCTCGCTGATCTCCCGCATCCAGCAAGTGGTCAACTGCGCCGTGCGCCACGGACGACGGGTGGCCATCGCCGGGAGGACGATGGTCAAGTACGCGCGGATGGCCCGCCGGTTGGGGTACCTGGAAATTCCCCCCGACGTATTCGTCAGTCTGGAACAGATCAATCGCCTGCCGCCAGAGGAGACGGTGATTATCGCCACCGGCACTCAGGGTGAACCCTCCTCGGCCCTGGCGCGGATGGCCACCGGCCAACACCGGCAGCTCAAAATTGTGCCCGGCGACACGGTGATTATCTCTGCACACGCCATCCCCGGCAATGAGGAGATGGTCAATCGTACAATCAATCGTCTCTTCCAGCGGGGTGCGGACGTGGTCTACGAAAAGATTGCGCCGGTACACGTCTCCGGCCACGCCAGCCAGGAGGAGCAGAAACTGCTGCTGAACCTCATCCGCCCGCAGTATTTTATCCCCATCCACGGTGAACTGCGTCACCTGACCCTTCACGCACGTCTGGCGCAGGAATTGGGCATTCCGGCGGATCACACCCTGGTGGTAGAGAACGGTTACGTACTGGAGTTCGACGGGCAGACGGGACGTGTCGGCGAGCGAGTGCCCGGTGGCTACGTATTCGTGGACGGCGCCGGAGTGGGCGACGTGGGCCCGGCCGTGCTGCGCGACCGGGAGATTCTGGCCCGCGACGGATTTGTGATCGCCATCATCCGCCGGAATGCGAGAACTGGCCAGGTGATTGGTACGCCGGAGATCATCTCACGGGGATTCGTTTTCCTGCGCGACGCGGAGGACCTGTTGGTCCGGGCCAGGGAGCGCGTGATGAAAACCCTGACCTCGCAGAAGCAACGTACCAAAATCGAAGTGGGCAATAGCGTGCGGGCCGTCCTGGAAGAATTCCTGTACAGCGAGACCAAACGGCGTCCGATGATTATTCCCGTGCTCATCGAGGAGTAGTGATTGTATCTCTATTTGAAGGTGGCCCCCTCTCTGAACGCCGCGAGAGAATATGGCACCGGTGAAGGTTTATGGAACAAAGTCGCCTTGTACACACGACACTCACCCTAATCGCATTAGCTGCTCTCGTCTTCCTCGTTGAGCAATTGTGGGCGCTGGTCAGCCTGTTCGGGGACATCATCGCCATGTTCGCTCTGGCCTGGCTGTTGGCCTTCGTCCTGCGCCCGGTAGTGGATTGGCTCAGCGAACGCCCCATCCCGCGCTGGCTCGTGACCTTCATCCGGCGGCATTGGAGCAACCGCGTGGCCGATGTCCTCGACCGCCTCCACGTGTCCCACCGGGTGGCAGCGATCACCGTCTATCTCGGCCTGCTGGTGGTTATCGTTCTCATTGGCGTTTACCTGGTGCCGGTGACCGTGGCCCAGTTTATCCAACTCGGGCGCAACCTGCCCGGTTACCTCCAACAGGTGCCCGGCCTCCTGGCCGAAGCGCAGGCGGAGCTTGCGCGATGGAACATCCACCTCGATCTTAGCTCCCTCTATGACCCGCAAACCCTCGTCCGCCGGACGGAGACTATCGGGGCCATCGCGATCCAGAACGCGGTGCTCATCGTGCGCCAGGTAACCTCGGCTGTGGTCAACATTTTCCTCGTCCTGGTGCTCGGCTTCTACATGACTCTGGATGCCAGACGGCTGGGCCAGCAGGCTTTCGAGTTGATACCAGTGAAGTACCAGGATGAGGTAGCCTTCGCTGCCCGCAGCCTGGACCGCACCTTCGGCGGGTTTGTCCGTGGTCAGTTGCTGATGGCCGCGCTGTATAGCGTGTTCGTCATTATCATCATGACCATCGCCCGCGTGAACTTCGCCGTGGCGGTGGGTATCGTCAGTGGGCTGGTCATGCTCGTGCCCATTATCGGCGCGCCCATCGGCATGTTCCTGCCGCCGATCATCGCCCTGTTCCAGGACCCCACAACGGCGCTCTGGCTGTTGCTGGCCACCTTCCTCTACCAGCAACTCCTGTTGCACTTTCTGATCCCCAAGATCATGAGCGAGATGGTGGGCTTGCCACCTATCCTCGTCCTGGCAGCGCTCATGCTCAGCGTGCGGCTGGTCGGTTTCTGGGGATTCATCTTTGGCATCCCGGTGGCAGCGGCGATTTACGCGGCGGGCATCGTTTTCCTGGAACGGTACAAGCGGGAGCATGATCGCCAGTACCACGGCGAGCAGCAAGAAGCGAACCAATCCTGAATCCTGTCATTCTGAGGTGGTGACAATCTCGCCAACACTATACGGCGGGGCCATTAGTGGACGTACAAAGGGAGGAGCGCGATGCCTGAATTCATGCCCGGTGGGGAGCCGTTCACTTTCGACGGCGGGCCCGTGGGCGCGCTGCTCATTCACGGGTTCACCGGCGCGCCCAACGAGATGCGTGGCCTGGGCGAATACCTGGCCGCGCGGGGGATGACGGTGCTCGGTGTGCGCTTGGCCGGTCACGGGACGAACATCTACGACATGGAGCAGACCGGCTGGCGCGACTGGTACGCCTCGGCGAAGGCGGGGCTGGAGGAATTGCGGGCGCGGTGTGAGCGAGTGTTCGTCATGGGCCTCTCACTGGGTGGGGATCTCACCCTGCACCTGGGAGCGCACAATCAGGTGGCGGGGCTGGTAGCCATGTCCACGCCGATCCAAGTAAACGACTGGCGCATTCCCCTGCTGCCCGTGCTCAAGCATTTTATCCGCTTCTCCAAGAAAGGGCCGAGTGACTTTCACGATCCAACCGTGGCCGAATGGCACGTGGACTACGACCATCAGCCCACCCGCTGTGCGATCAGTCTGCTGGCCTTCCTGCGTCACCTGGACGATGACCTGCCCGAGGTCGAGGCTCCGCTGCTCCTGATGCACTCCCGCGCCGACACCGAGGTTCCCCCGCGCAACATGCCGTACATCTACGAGCGCGTGGGTTCCACCGACAAAGAGATGGTCTGGCTGGAAAACAGCGGCCACGTAATCACTGAGGATTTGGACAAAGACGAGGTTTTTCGGCGGGCGTGGGAATTCGTGCAACGACTCAGTGCTCGGTAGTGCCACATCTCAATCGTGGAGTGCTTTTTCGGCCACGGAATCAGGC